>NZ_CAFI01000077.1 GCF_000239775.1 Bradyrhizobium sp. ORS 375 | reverse complement strand
AAATGCTGGGATGGCGGAGAGGGAGGGATTCGAACCCCCGATAGGCTTGCACCTATGCCGCATTTCGAGTGCGGTGCATTCAACCACTCTGCCACCTCTCCAGGCGCAAATCAGGGGCAAGCCCCCGGGTCGGGCGCCGTTCTAGGGCACCGCGGCGGGGGTGACAAGGCGGGGGCGAGGATATTTCCAACCGAAAAACGGCGGCGCGGCCGACGCGCGCCGAAGACGGCATCTTCGGTCGGCCCAAGCGAGGTGGGACCGCCGTACGCTGACACATGCCGGCGGTCCCGTGTCGCTGCATCTTGGGGAAACCGACGGAAGAGACGGGGGTCAATCCGGCCGGCCTGAGCGACGCCGCGGACCCTGGAGCATCGAGGCGTGCACTGCAACGCAAACCGTTCCTTAACCTAACCGGTCAAGGTTACCGGGCCTACCGAGCTATCCGATTGGTAAAACAGTGCTTTTGACACAGGTGAATTTCCGAGGCACCGAACGCGAGCTCCATGCTGCGCAACATGTTGCACTCGATGCGGCCGGAGCGCTGACAGATCCCCTGCTCAATCCTTCTTCTTCTTCGCCGCCTTCTTGTCGTCCGCCTTCTTGTCGTCGTCCTTGTCCTTGCGGCCGTTGTCCTTGCGGCGATTGGTGAAGCGGGCATTGCCGAGCCCGGTGCCGATGGTCAGGACGCCCCAGCGGTCGACATCCTGCATGAACGGCACCTCGGAGAGGCCCTGAACGACGCCGTCATTGTGCATCAGCACCGCGGTGTCGTGATTGCCGATCATCGGGATCGCCTCGACCAGGCTGGCCGGCAAATTGAACTTGCTGCTCTCCCAATTGCCCGGCAGGTTCTGCGCGCCCTTCTCGATCGAGCCGTCCTCGTTGATCACGCCAGGGCAGGCGATCCCGATGAACGGGGCGAGCCGAAGCCCCTCGCTGTCGGCCTCCTCGATCAGGCCCTTCAGCATCTTGGCGAGCCGCTTCACCGCGCCCTCGCGCGTCGGCTCGTCGTCGGCGTGGCGCCACAGCTCAGACTTCCAGACCGAGGCCTTCGAGAGGTCCGGCGTCTTCTTCCAGCAGGTCTCGACCACGCCGCAGCGGATATTGGTGCCGCCGATGTCGACGGCGAGGATGCTGTCATGCGCCTCGAAGATCCACGACGGCGCCAGATGCAACGCGCCGATCAGGCCGGCATCGTCGGGGTGGTAGCGGATCGGCTCCAGCTCGACGCCAAAGCCCTCGTCCTTCAGGATGATCTCGGTGCGCGCGATGGCGAGCTCGCCGAGGCGGGAATCGCGGAAGCCGCCGCCGACCACGATGCATTCGGTCTTGGCCCAGGCCTTGGTGCGCAGGAAGCGCCGGGTGACGTGGGCGAGCTCCTGGGCGAACTCCTCGATCGCCGAATGCACCACGGCCGAGGCCTCGGTGTCGTCGCCGACCAGGATCGCGTCCAGCGTCTTCTTGCTGATGGTGTCGCTGTCCTCGTCGCCGAACGGGTCCTTGCCGGATTTGCGCAGAGGTTTGCGCCAGCGCTCCAGGATCTTGCGGAACGCGCCCTTGGAGGCGCGGTCGCCGAGGAAGCCATCCTCGTCCTTGATTTCGATGTTGAAGCTGTCGATCTCGACCGATGGCAGCCGCGCGGCGCCGTGACGGGCGATGCCCGTGGTGGTCATGACGTCGTCGGCCATTATGTCCCTGCCCTTCTGCTCCGTGTGCGGGACAACGGCGGACGAAACCGTTGGTTTCGGGGTGTCCTTTACCTTGACTCGGGCTTGCAGGCGGCTATAAGCGCCCGATCGACCGGCGCGAGCTTCTCGCGCCGATTGTCGTTGCGCCCATTTTTGAGGCTTTGAGCCTCGGGCGCGACTGCCGGCTCCGATCGGGCCGGTTCACATGAACCATAACGACTGAACAAGAAGCCGACCCGGGGCCATCGCGCACCGAGGCCGGGATCGAACACGAAGGATGAGAACGATGTTCGCAGTCATCAAGACCGGCGGCAAGCAATACCGCGTCGCCCCGGATGATGTGCTCGAGATTGGCAAGATCGACGGTGAACCCGGCACGATCGTGCAGCTGAACGAGGTGCTGGTGGTCGGTGGCGACACCCCGGTGCTGGGCGTCCCGGCCGTGGCCGGCGCGTCGGTGGCCGTCGAGGTGCTGGACCACAAGCGTGGCCCCAAGGTCATCGCGTTCAAGAAGCGCCGCCGCAAGAATTCCCGCCGCAAGCGCGGCTACCGGGACGAGCTGACGCTGATCCGCGTCTCCGAGATCCTGACCGACAACGCCAAGCCGACCAAGGGCCCGCGCCCGAAGAAGGCCAAGGCCGAAGCCCCGGCGGCCGACGCCGCCGAGTAAGCGTGCCGGCGCGCGTGGCGCGCCGCATCGGCTTCAAACCTTCATCGCGGATTTTCGTCCGCGCCCTGCAATTGTGAATGATCCCTTAGCGGAATCGCGCTAATGGTGATCCTGAGATCGGAGACGAGCGATGGCTCATAAAAAGGCAGGCGGTTCATCCCGCAACGGACGCGACTCCAAGGGCAAGCGCCTCGGCATCAAGGCGTTCGGCGGCGAGCGCGTGATTCCCGGCAACATCATTGCGCGTCAGCGCGGCACGACCTGGCATCCCGGCCTCAACGTCGGCATGGGCACGGACCACACTCTGTTCGCCAAAATCGAGGGCGTCGTCGAGTTCCATGACCGTGCCAACCGCACGTTCATCTCGGTGCGCCCGGTACTCGCCGAAGCTGCTGAGTAACATACGGTGGAACAATTCGCGTCCGCCGGGTCCTGACAAACCGGCGGAGCGCCAGATGGCTCCAGGGGAGGCGGGACAACCGGCCTCCCCTTTTCATTTTCGCTGATCGATTGATCCCGAAGCGTCGATGGAGCCCGACATGCTGCAGGACATCACCACTCCCACCTTGCGCGAGGCGAGACCTTGCGTCCTCGAGACACCCCGGCTGACCTTGCGTCCGCCGGTGCTCGCGGACGTGACAGCGATCGCCCGGATCGCCAACGACCGGCGCATTGCCGAGAACACCCGCCGCCTGCCGCATCCCTACTCGGAGGTCGATGCCGCCCGCTTCGTGCGCGCGCTGGAGCAGAGCGGCGAGACGGCGTTCGTGATCGAGCATCTCGATGCGCCGATCGGCATGGTCGGCATCAACCGGCCGGCGTCGGGCCGTGCCGAACTCGGCTATTGGCTCGGCGTCGAGCATTGGGGCCGAGGCTTCGGCACCGAGGCGGCGCGGGCCGCGATCGACGATTTCTTCGAGACGAGCGATGAGACCGTTCTGATCGGGCACGCCCGCGTCAGCAACCCGGCCTCGCGCAACATCCTCGAAAAGTGCGGCTTCCAATGGACCGGCGTCGAGCTGCACCGGTTCGAGGTGATCGGATCGTCAGCTCCGGTTGATGCGTTCCGGCTGACCCGCGGCGTGTGGGCGTCGCTGAAGACGTGGGCGAATGCGGGGCGGCGGCGGTAGGCGGGAACACCCTCCCCTGGAGGGGGAGGGTCGATCGCCCGCGCAGCGGGCGAGCGGGGTGGGGTGATCTCTCCACGCACGCTGGTGCCAGAGGAAAGATCACCCCACCCCGCCTCACGTTTCGCTTCGCTCAACGTAAGGCGACCCTCCCCCTCCAGGGGAGGGTGGCAGCTACACCGGCGGATTCACCGCACCCTGTCCCTGCCCCAGGCTGCGCTCCCGCAGATAGATGTAGAGCCCCGCGCCGATGATGATGATGGCGCCGATGATCGTCGCGGGATGCGGCACGTCGCCGAATACGACGAAGCCGAACAGCACGGCCCAGACGATCATCGTGTACTGATAGGGCACCACCACCGAGGCCGGCGCCAGCTTGAGTGAACGGTTGACGCAGAACAGCGCCGTCACGGAGATGAGGCCGGCGGCGGCGAACAGCACCAGGCTGCCGGGTGTCGGCGTCACCCAGCCGAACGCGGACATCGCGGCGCCGAGCAGGAAGGTGCCGACGAATTGCGACGACGCCATCACGATGTCGGGCGTCGAGCGCAGCGAGCGCGTGATCAGCATCAGCACCGCGAACGACAGGCTGCCGCCGAGCGCGATCAGGGCCGGCAGGCTGAACGTCTGCACCGAGGGACGCAGCGCAATCAGCACGCCGCAGAAGCCGATCAGGATCGCGGTCCAGCGCCGCCAGCCGACATGCTCGCGCAGCACCAGCGCCGACAGCGCGGTGACGAAGATCGGACCGGCGAGATAGTAGGTGATGACGTCGGCGAGCGGCAGATAGACGGTGGCGAGGAAGAACGCGGCGACCTCGAGCGTCGACAGGATCACCCGCACCAGCTGCAGCCAGGGCCGCTCGAGCTGCAGGAACGCCGCGCGATTGCGCCAGATGAACGGCGCCAGCAGCAGCAGCGCCGCGCAGGCGCGCAGCCACAGCAACTGGCCGACGGCGTAGGTCGAGACCAGGAACTTGCCCAGCGCGTCGCCGAACGAGAACATCGCGATCGACAGCAGCATCAGGCCGATGCCGGCCAGCCGCGCCGAGCGCTCGTCATTGGCGGTGGAGATTCGGGAGAGCACGCTCATGATCGGGCTGCCTTATCAGGCGAGCTGCCGTGGCTCCAGCCCTTCCGCGGAACGCGTGGCGCAGCCCTGCCGCAACCCCGGCGCAACGCTCGCCCAGCCCTTGCGCAAAGCTGAGATACCGCTCGAAATTAAGGCTTCCGGCCGAATTAACCCCATTCCGCGGTTGCCGTGGGCACCCGCCTCGCCTACGTAGGGCGCATCATGAAATTCCTCGATGAAGCCAAGGTCTATGTGCGCTCCGGCGACGGCGGCAACGGTTGCGTTGCGTTCCGGCGCGAGAAGTTCATCGAGTTCGGCGGCCCGAACGGCGGCAATGGCGGCCGCGGCGGCGACGTCGTGATCGAGGCCGTCGACGGCCTCAACACCCTGATCGACTATCGCTACCAGCAGCATTTCAAGGCCCAGAAGGGCGAGAACGGCATGGGCAAGGACCGCCACGGCGCCGGCGGCAAGTCGATCGTGCTCAAGGTTCCCGTCGGCACCCAGATCTTCGACGAGGATCGCGAGACGCTGATTCACGACTTTACCGCGGTCGGCGAGCGCTTCGTGCTCGCCGAGGGGGGCAATGGCGGCTTCGGCAACGCCCATTTCAAGTCGCCGACCAACCGCGCGCCGCGTCACGCCAATCCCGGCCAGCCCGGCGAGGAGCGCTGGATCTGGCTGCGCATGAAGCTGATCGCGGACGCCGGCCTGGTCGGCCTGCCGAACGCCGGCAAGTCGACCTTCCTGTCGAAGGTCTCCGCGGCCAAGCCGAAGATCGCCGACTATCCCTTCACCACGCTGCATCCGCAGCTCGGCGTCGTGAACGCCGACGGCCGCGAATTCGTGCTGGCCGACATTCCCGGCCTGATCGAGGGCGCGCATGAGGGCGCCGGCCTCGGCGACCGCTTCCTCGGCCATGTCGAGCGCTGCCGCGTGCTGCTGCATCTGGTCGACGCCACCTGCGAGCATGCCGGCAAGGCCTATAAGACGGTACGGCACGAGCTCGAAGCCTATGGCGGCGAGCTGACCGACAAGGTGGAGATCGTCGCGCTCAACAAGATCGATGCGGTCGATCCGGACGAGCTGAAGAAGCAGAAGGACCGGCTGAAGCGCGCCGCCAAGAAGACGCCGATGCTGATCTCCGGTGCGACCGGCGAGGGCGTGAAGGAAGCGCTGCGCAGACTGGCCGATGTGGTCGGGGAGTCGCCGGTGTCGAACAAGGCCAAGAACGCGGTCGAGAATGCCGCGACCGAGGAGCCGTGGGCGGCGCCAGTGCCGCCGCAGGGCTGATCCCTCGCCGCAAGCTTGCTTCGCGGGCTGCGGCCGTCGCATAAGTCGCAGAACCCGGTTTTCGTAACTCACATCCCAAGGACTGCCGGCCGGATTTGGTCGGG
>NZ_CAFI01000078.1 GCF_000239775.1 Bradyrhizobium sp. ORS 375 | reverse complement strand
CCTGGAGGGGGAGGGTCGTCTCACATGGAGCGCAGCGNGGNTGATCTCTCCACTTGCACCGGCTCCCGCGGCTTCACCCCACCCCGCTCGCCCGCTTCGCGCGCGATCGACCCTCCCCCTCCAGGGGAGGGTGAGACCGAGATCGCGGCGCCTGCCGTCTTCATCAAGACGATGGCGACGGTCGCACGGCAACTGTGAAGCCTCATCTCAATGATCAGCTGGAGCATGATGCGTTTCCACCCAATCGCATGATGGTCTAGCGCGAGCGCCCGGCCGACGGGGCCGAAGCCGAAGAAGCTTTCACTGCACCCCCAAACGCGAAACGGAGGCCTTGCGGCCTCCGTTTGTTTGTTCGTCGCCGGTGGGCTTCTCGCCATCCGCTACTTGCTGTTCGTCCCCTCCGTCACGCGAGCCGGCCGGCGGCGTGGGCGAGCAGGGTGTAGACGAGGCCCGTCTCCGAGGTCAGCTGCGCCCGCAGCGCCTGCGGGTTGCGGTCGTCGCGGGCGACCTCGTCGAGCAGGCGCTCGAACTCGGTAATGTAGCGGTCGACCGTCTGCTTGAAGGTGCGGTCGGCGCGATACTTGCGAGCCACCTCGTCGAACGCCTTCTGTCCGGCGGGCGTGTAGAGGCGCTTGGAGAACGCCTTGGTCTCGCCGCGCTGGTAGCGGTCCCACATCTCGGCGGCGAGCGTGCGGTCCATCAGCCGGGCGATGTCGAGCGACAGCGACTCCAGCGGATTGCCGGGCTGCTGCGCCGGTCCGCGGCCACGCTGAGCGGGAGCCTGCGGCTGCCCGGCGGTGCTGCTGTCAGCACGGTTGAGCAGGTCCGACAGCCAGTTGTCGCTGCGCTGATCGGCGACCGGGCCCATCGGCGGCGCCTCGACTCGGCGCGGCTGTTGCGGCGGCGGAGCGACCGGCGGCTGCATGCCGAGATCCGGCGGCGGCAGGTTGGTGACGCTGGTCGCGGCCGGCTCGCGCAGGCGCATGTCGGGACGGCCGCCGACTGCTGCGGCTGCCACCACCGGCACGACCGGCTCCTCCTGGCGCATGAC
>NZ_CAFI01000079.1 GCF_000239775.1 Bradyrhizobium sp. ORS 375 | reverse complement strand
CGGCAGCGTATCCTTCGACGCGGTTGTGATCGACATGTTCATGCCGGGCATGGATGGGATCGCAACCATACGCGAGCTGATCAAGATCGATCCGACCGTGCCGTTCATCGCGATCTCCGGCTACGCCTTTACCGATAAGAAGCAGGGAGCTCCCGACTTCCTCGGCATGGCCATCAAGCTCGGGGCGACAGCGGCGCTGCAGAAGCCGTTCGACATCCTCGATCTGCTCGAAGCTGTCGACAGCGCGCTTGAGGTTCGTCAACGGCTTCTGAGCGAAGCCCGCCAGCCTGGCTCTGCCTCCAAATCTGTTAGGAAAGCCTCATGACCAACATTCTGGTCGTCGATGACGAAGTCGGTGTGTGCTGCGTGATTCAGCACCTTCTGGTGCGCGAGGGATACGCCGTCACGGCCGTCACCGACGGCCGCGTGGCGATGGATGCCGTGGCCCGCGACGATTTCGCCGCGGCGCTGATCGATCTCAACCTGGCCGACGTGGACGGTAACGACGTGATCCGGGCCGCGCGCGCGGCTCGGCCGAACATGCCGATCGTGATGATGTCCGGCATGGTGCTGGAGTCCGGCCACGGGCCCGCCGAATTGCTCGGCCTCTCCGCCCGGATGGTCGGCTTGCACCGATTGGCAAAGCCGTTCAAGCCACGCGATCTGTCGCAGTTGATGCGCGACATTCTCGCGAGTGATACGGAGGCTCTCGACGGCAAGGTCGTGACCCGGCAGTGAGCCGAGGGATGCGGCGGCGACTCGCGAGCCGTTGCGCTGCCATGCACGCCCATCGTTGAAAGCGCCCGCCACCAGCTCCGGTTTGCCTGCCTGCTCGAAAGCGCACGCTCTGATTCGTCTCAGCGCGGCGACGAAGCGTGCGGCCGAGATGTGCGAACTGCCGTGAGCGACCCTCGATGGCTGGTGGGCAAGACGGTCAGATCGGAAAGCTTCAAACAGCGACAGCTGGAGCCCGCGTTCGTCTGTGATCGGTCGGGCCTGCCTCCGGGGGGGCCGATTGCAACGGCGGCGTCTTCAGCGACGATCAAGTTCCATCGAGATGTAAGCTGCTTCACATGGGATGCGCGCAGACTACGGTACCTTCATCGGAACGAAAGGCGTCGGTAACCAATTAGGCCTTTCGACGGGGATCGCTACAATTTGAACGATCCGCTCAATTTGAACACAGTGGAGCTTTGCCATCGTGCGTGCAGTTGCGCGAGGTCACGATGAACGAAGCCGAATACGAATTGTTGATGGACGTTGTAAGAACGGCTATTGCGCCAGAGCTTGAGATCGATTCCATGGCCCGCTTGTTTTCAGTTTTACCGTCGCCGAAGGCTGCCAACGACAATCACGGCGCTTGGCCGCTGATTCCGTTCCCCGACGGCTGGTTCGCGGCCTGCTGACGCGTCCCCTCGCATCGCGCCGTAGAGCGCGCTCCGGTATTTCGGATCGCTTATCGCACGCGACGCCCGGCATGGTCCCGCGACTCAGATCCCGACCTGCTGGATTGGGATCCTGGTGAAACTCCATCCTCAACTTCAAGTGGTGGACAGCCGATCCTGACATGGCGACGGCACTCGGCCGCCGCCATGTAGATCTTCTCGCTTACTTCTTGACGGCGAAGACCCAGACCACGCCGCCCTGCGGCACGTTGTCCTCGAGGCCGGTGTTGCCCTTGGCGAGCGCATCCTGGATGCGCTGCGCGTCGACGCCCCAACCGGACTGCACGGCGATGTATTGCGTGCCGTCGACCTCATAGGCGACCGGCATGCCCATGATGCCCGAGTTGGTCTTCTGCTCCCACAGCAGCTCGCCGGTCTTGGCATGGAAGGCCCGGAACATCCGGTCATTGGTCCCGCCGACCAGGACGAGATCGCCGGCGGTCGCCGTGACCGAGCCGAACAGCTGCGACTTCGGGAAGTTGTGCGACCAGACCTTCTTGCCGGAGGCCGGATCCCACGCCTGCAGCTCGCCGTAATGATCGGCGCCAGGTCGCACCGTCAGCCCGATGTCCTCTGCCTTGGTGCCGAGCCAGAGCTGTCCCGGAACGAGCGGCAATTTCTCGCCGGTGAAGCCGCCGCAGAAATTCTCGTTGGCGGGCACATAGACGAAGCGCGTCTTCTGACTGTAGGCAGCCGACGGCCAGTCCTTGCCGCCCCACAGCGACGGACAGAAGTCGACGCGTTTGCCGAGCGTCGGCTTGTGTGCGGGATCGACAATCGGCCGCCCCGTCCCCGGCTCGATTCCCTTCCAGACATCGGTGTGAACGAAGTTCCAGCCGTTGACGTAGTTGATCCGCTCCGGCGTGCGCTCCAGCACCCAGAAGATCGCATCGCGGCCCGGATGGATCAGGCTCTTGAAGGTGCGGCCGTCGCGCTGCAGGTCGACCAGCATCGGCGCATCGACCTCGTCCCAGTCCCATGAATCGTTTTGATGGTACTGGAAATGCGTCTTGATCTTGCCGGTCGCAGGATCCAGCGCGATCACCGAGCTGGTGTAGAGATTGTCGCCGGGATGCAGATTGCCCGGCCACGGCGCGGCGTTGCCGACGCCCCAATACACCGTCTTGGTGTCCTTGTCGTAGGTGCCGGTCATCCAGGCGGAGCCGCCGCCATTCTTCCAGTCGTCGCCGCTCCAGGTGTCATGCCCGGGCTCGCCCTCGGCCGGAATCGTGAAGGTGCGCCACAGCTCCTTGCCGTCCTCGGCGTCGTAGGCGGCAACGTAGCCGCGCACGCCGAACTCGCCGCCCGAGCCGCCGACCATCACCTTGCCGTCGACGATGAGCGGCATCAGCGTGAGATACTGACCCTTCTTGTAGTCCTGGACCTTCTTGTCCCACAGCACCTTGCCGGTCTTGGCGTCGAGCGCGACGAGATGATCGTCGGTCGTCGCCAGATAGAGCTTGTCCTGCCACAGCCCGACGCCGCGGTTGGTCGGATGCAGCTGGAACAGGTCCTCGGGCAGCTCCCGCTTGTAGCGCCAGTACTGATCACCCGTCTTGGCATTGAGTGCGATCACCTGCCCCATCGGGGTCGTGATGAACATGACGCCGTTGTTCACCAGCGGCGGCGCCTCGTGCCCCTCGATCACGCCGGTCGCGAAGGTCCAGACCGGGACCATGCTCTTGACGTTGGTGGTGTTGATCTGATCGAGCGGACTGTAGCCCTGGCCGTCATAGGTGCGGCGATAGAGCATCCAGTTGCCGGGCTCCGGGTTCTCGAGCCGCGCGGGCGTCACCGGACTGTAATTGTCGATGGGGCCCGCCATGGCTGCGGGCGCGGCGAGACAGGTGAACGCGACGGCACTCGATAGGAGCCATTGTTTGATCTTGGTGGACGTGATGGACATGGACAAACCTCCCCTGCTTCGTTTTCGCTTCTTTGCTCGTCGTGACGATTCTCACGACGTTTCGGTCTTGACGACCGTTGCGGTCGTGACGATGCGAGTTCCGATAGACACACGAGATCTCATCAGCCCTGCTGGCCACCTACCTTTCCGATGAAGGGTGCGGCGACCACGAGCGCGCCGTCCTTGATGATCAGGGGCAGCGCCGCGAGCCGGCGCGGCGCAGGACCGAACACGACCTGCGCCCCGCGACGCGGGTCGTATTCGGAGTTATGGCACATGCATTTGAAGACATCGTCGTTGCCTTCGCTGGCCTTGATCCAGGCCGTGACTGGGCATCCCGCATGCGAGCAGATCGCCGAGTAGGCGACGATGCCCTCGGCTGCGCGCGGACGCGTGTCGTCGTCGAGCTCGTTCGGATCGAGCCTGATGATCAGCACCTCGTTCAGGCGCGATCCATCGCGCACGATCGCGTTCGCCGCATCCTTCGGCCACGCGTGAACCGGCGGATCTCCGGCCTTGAGATCATCAGGCGTGATCGTCCGGCCTTCGCGCTCGCCTTCCGAGAACACGAGCACATCGCCTTTTTGCGGCCGCTTCTCCTTGCGAGGATCGTCATCATCAGCTGCTCGCGCGCTCGCGGCTGACGCGCAAGCGACAAGCGAGCCGAGAACCACCGAGCGGCGTGTCGGATGATCGTCCATGACAGATCTTTGCGTGTGATGGTGTGTGTGGCGTTCAGGTGCTCTGCTTGCAGCCCAATTCTGCAGTGCACCCTGACATAGAATGATTAGATCAACACAACCTGACGAAATCAAGGCGCGCTGCGCGATTTCGCCGCGATCTTTCCAACTATCGTCGCTGCCGTGCGTCATCGCGCATGCAGCAGGCGAAACACTCGACGTGATCGGTCATGCAGCGATCTCGTCGCTGCTCGCCGTACGTCGGAGCCAGGGATGTCAGAGACAGGGATGGCGCGAGGCGAGCATCACCGCGTAGCCGCTGGTGACGCCGAAGCTGCATCGCGCGCCTGCGAGTCGGCCGGCTGGGCGGTCACATCCGGCGAATCTCGTCGGAGCGACGAGAGTGGTTGCCTAAGCGCGCGATTGCCTATATTGCTCCGCCCATAAGGCCACGTGGCGGAGTGGTTACGCAGCGGTCTGCAAAACCGTTTACACCAGTTCAATTCTGGTCGTGGCCTCCACTCAATCAAATCAAGCAGTTAGACCATTTGCTCGGCGGGACGTCGTTTCTCCTAGACCGGCAGATCGTCGATTCCGCCGGGGTAGAGCATCGGCCCGCGCGGCCACACCAGGATGGCGCCCGCTCGCCCTGTTCCGCCGCCCGCCGCTGACGGCTCGGCTGCCGCACGATCGGCGCGCCGGCTCACGTAGTCCCGGAACTGCACCACGTTCGATTTCTCAGCGTCCTGCATAGCCTCGCATCCTTTCGCTATGCTGCAATGCAAGAAGCGTACCTTCGTTCCACCAATGAGTGGTTAGGAGGGGTCCGTCGCGCCTCGAAAAACGGTATCCGGACACTTTCCCCGGCTCGATAGGCTCTGGGTTCTGGCAGCGATTTCGCCCTGCATCCCACACATTCCCGTTGAGCCGAGTGGAGCATTCAATGCCGTCGGCGATCGGCCGCGCTTGGTGGGAAGGTGGCGAGAGGGACGGCGCCTGGAGCAGTGGGACGCTCACTCAGGCCATCACGCCCCCGACTCGGTTTCGTTCTGTCGATGTGTTACGCTCGCACGAGAGAACGCATTCCGTCCTGCAGGTGTCAAATGACGCTGCCAACCATGTCGTTCATCTTCGGGGCTCTCTTGCTGGCCGTGGGAATTCTCGGCGGCGGCTTCGAGGTCAAGGAAGTCAAGGTCTCCAACGTCACGAGCACTGCACGGATACTCGCCGCCATCTTCGGCGTCGTGTTCATCGGCTTGGGCTTTTTGCCGCCGGACATCTCCAAGACTCTCGAGCCCGCTCGATCCGCACCTGTTGCGGCCGCCGCGACCGTGATCACGATGAGCGACAGAGAACACGACAGAAATAGATGGGGCGGCGACTATTCATCCTTCGATGTCAGGACGGACCGCGTCGAAGATTGCGAGAACGCCTGCAAGACAGCGGAGCAATGCAACGCCTGGACTTACGTCCGGCCGGGCCTTCAGAGAGCAAGTGCGGTGTGTTGGCTGAAGAACGTCGTTCCCGCCAATTCGGTCGACAATTGTTGCGTGTCAGGCATGAAGTTGCGCTGACGTGGCATGCTGATCTGGCATCACGGTCTCGCGTCACTTCGATACGCGGCCGCGACGTTTGCCGCCGCGAGACGGATGCGAGCGCCGCGGCTTCGGCCGGGGCGTGAGCTCGGGATGCGCCTTTTCCACCTCGCGATAACGTGCCAGCATGCGTTCGAAGCTCGAATCGAGCGTTGCGGCAATCTCCGGTCGCTGCTCCAGGGCCGCCATCAGCATGCCCGCCGCCTCGATCGTCGAGAGCCCGTCACGGCGCGGCTCGCGGCGCAGCTGGCCATAGCGCGAGGGCCGGCGCGGCCCGAGAATGACCCGTTGGCATTTGAGCATCCATGGATTGCGCCACCACAGCGCCTTGGCCTGGCTCCAGGTGCCGTCGAGCAGGATCACGCCTGCGATGGATTTGAGGATGGCGCGCTGGCTGTCGGCGACCTCGCCCTTGCGGGTCAGCGCCACGACCTCGCTCTCGGGATCGAGCTCGGCCGCCTTGGCCGAGCCGAGATAGAGAATTGCCCAGCGCGAGGGATCGTCGACCGGCCGGCCCAGCGCCTTGGCGAGGCTCGGCCAGGACAGACCGACCTTCACCACGGCATTCTTGAAATGCTGCGCGGCAAGCCGCGCCGTGCCGAGCGCCCGATCCTGCTCCTGCGGGTGTTGCAGGATCAGGAGGCCCAGCCTGCTCTCGATCGGCGTGACGCTGTCGCAGATGCACAGCGGCTGAGGCTTCTGGCAGCGCGGGCAGTCGGGCGGCGGCTCGGTGGCGAGCGTCGGATGATCGTGGGGATGGTCGGACATGGCGCGCCTATACGCGCCCTTGCCCGCCGCCACAACGGCTCATTCGGCAGGCGCGGCTAAGGGCTCCGGCGCGGAGCGGCGGCGCAGCCGGTCGATCAGCAGGTAGATCACCGGCGTCGTGTACAGCGTCAGGATCTGCGACACCAGAAGGCCGCCGATGATGGTGATGCCGAGCGGCCGGCGCAGCTCGGTGCCCGGACCGGTCGCAATCACCAGCGGAAGGCCGGCGAACAGCGCAGCCAGCGTCGTCATCAGGATTGGGCGGAAGCGCACGCGGCAGGCCTCGAAGATCGCGTCCGCCGAGGACATGCCGCGCTGGCGCTCGGCCTCGAGCGCGAAGTCGACCAGCATGATGCCGTTTTTCTTGACGATGCCGATCAGCAGGATGATGCCGACAAAGGCGATGACCGTGAGCGGCGTATTGGTGACCTGCAGTGCGAGCAACGCGCCGAGCCCGGCCGACGGCAGGGTCGAGATGATGGTCAGCGGATGCGCCAGGCTCTCGTAGAGCACCCCGAGCACGATATACATCGCGACCAGCGCGGAGAGGATCAGCAGCGGCTGGCGGCCGCTGCCCTTGTTGAAGTCGCCGGCATTGCCGTCGAAGCCGCCGCGGATGCCCTCGGGCATGTGAAGCTCGTCGACGGCGCGCTGGATGTTGGCGGTTGCGACCTGCAACGGCACCTCGGGCAGCAGGTTGAACGACACGGTCGTCGAGGGGAACGACTGCGAGTGATACACGGCGAGCGGCGACAGCCCACGCTCGGCCTTCACCAGCGCCGACAACGGGATCTGCGCATCCCCTGCCCCCGCGACATAGATGCGGTCGAGATTGGATGGATCGGTCTGGAACTTCGGATCGATCTCCAGCACCACCATGTACTGGTTGCGCTGGCTGTAGATGATCGAGATCTGGCGCTGCGCGAAGGCATTGTTGAGCGCGTTGTCGATGTCCTGGACGCGAACGCCGAGGCTCGCCGCCTTCTGCCGGTCGATCCGGAGCGCGAGCTGCAGCCCACCGGGATCGCGGTCGCTGGAAATGTCGGTGATGCCGTCGACCGTCTCCAGCCGCTTGGCGACGATCGGCGCCCATTTCTGCAGGAGATCGAGGTCGGGGCTGCTCAGCGTATACTGATAGTCGGAATCACTCTGACGGCCGCCGGCGCGGACATCCTGGGCGGCGAACATGAAGAGGCGGATGCCCGGCACCATGGCGAGACTCCGCCGGAGCCGGTTGATCACGAGCTCGGTCGAGACGCCCTCCCGCTCCGCCGGCGGCTTGAGGTTGATGAACATGGTGCCGCGGTTCGAGGTCGCGCCGCCTGGCCCACCGCCGCCTCCGATGGTCGAGCCGAGGCCGGCCACGGCGGGGTCGGCCATCACGATGTCGGCAAGCCGCTGCTGCAGGCTCAGCATCGACTGGAACGAGATGTCGGCCGAGGCGCGCGTCGCGCCGATGATGAAGCCGGAATCGTCCGTCGGGAAATAGCCTTTGGGCACCTTGATGTAGAGCGTCACCGTCAGGGCAATGGTGGCGAAGAACACCAGCAAGGTGAGGAACGGATAGACCAGCACGCCGCGTAGCGTCCAGGCGTAGAAGCGGACCATGCCCGACAGCGTGCCCTCGACGACGCGATCGAACCAGGTGGCGCGATCGGACAGCGTCTCCTTGATGTAATGCGCGCAGATCATCGGCGTCACCGTCAGCGACACCAGCGTCGAGACCACGATCGCGAAGGTCAGCGTCAGCGAGAACTCGCGCAGCAGGCGGCCGACCACGCCGTCCATGAAGATCAGCGGCACGAAGGCCGCGACCAGCGACAGGCTGATCGAGAGCACCGTGAAGCCGATCTGCCGTGCGCCATCCATCGCGGCCCGCATCGGCGACAGGCCGTGCTCGAGATTGCGGTACATGTTCTCGATCATGACGATGGCGTCGTCGACGACGAAGCCCACCGAGATCGCCAGCGCCATCAGTGAAAGGTTGTCGATCGAGAAGCCGGCCAGCCACATCGCGGCGCAGGTGCCCGCCAGCGCCAGCGGCACCGAGACGCCGGCAGCCACGGTCGGCACCAGGCGGCGCAGGAACACGAACACGACGACCATGACCAGCACGGCGGTCGCGAGCAGGGTCCATTGCATGTCCTCGACCGAGGCGCGGATCGTGCCGGTGCGGTCGATCAAGGTCGAGATCTCGATCCCAGCGGGAATCCACTGCTTGAGCTCGGGGATCAGCGCCTTGACCCGGTCCACGGTCTCGATGACATTGGCATCGCCCTGCTTGGCGATCTGGATCAGCACCGCCGGCTGCTTGTTGAACCAGGCGATAGAGCGCACGTTTCGGACGGAATCCTCGACGTCGGCAACGTCCGCCAGCCGCACGAAGCTGCCATTGCTGCTCTTGATCAGGATGTCGCGAAATTCCGCCGCGGTTCTCATCTGCTTGTTGACCGCAATCGTCTCGCTCTGCCGTTCGCCCTCGAAGATGCCGACCGGACCGATCGGGTTGGCGGCGATGATCGCCAGCCGCACGTCGTCGGTCGAAATGCCGGCATTGGCCAGCGACACCGGATTGAGCGCGATCCGCACCGCCGGCTGATCGGCGCCGCTGACCGTGACGTTGCCGACGCCCGGCACCTGGAACAGCCTCTGCGCCAGCACGGTGTCGGCGACGTCGTACATCGCGCTCGGCGTCAGCGTCTTCGAGGTCAGCGCCAGCACGAACACCGGGGCAGCCGCGGTATTCGCCTTGCGGAAGCGCGGCAAGGCCGGCAGGTCGCTCGGCAGGTCGGACAGCGCGGCGTTGATCGCCGCCTGCACGTCGCGCGCCGCCTTGTCGATGTCGCGGCCGATCGAGAACTGGATCTGGATGTTGGTGATGCCGAGCGAGCTCGTCGAGGTGATCTGGTCGACGCCGGCGATCTCGCCGAGCCGTCGCTCCAGGGGCGCCGCGACCGTCGCTGCCATGACCGAGGGATCGGCGCCGGGCCGCGATGCAGACACGAAAATGGACGGGAAATCGACGTTGGGTACCGGCGCCACCGGCAGGAATATGTAGGCGACGATCCCGATCAGGAACAGGCCGATCGAGAGCAAGGTGGTGCCGACCGGCCTGCGGATGAACGGCTCGGAGATCGAGGCCATCACTGGATGCCTTCGGTCGCACCGGCGATCGGCGGCGACGGCAGATCGGGCGCCGGCGGCAGCGCGCGCTCGAAGCGGCGATTGATGCGGTCGAGCGCGAGATAGATCACCGGCGTCGTGTAGAGCGTCAGGAGCTGGCTGAGCAGCAGGCCGCCGATGATGGAGATGCCGAGCGGGAAGCGCAGCTCCGAGCCGGTGCCGCTCTCGATGGCCAGCGGCAGCGCACCGAACAGGGCGGCCAGCGTCGTCATCATGATCGGACGAAAGCGCAGCAGGCACGCCTGCACGATCGCGTCGGTCGGCGTGCGGCTCTCGTGCCGTTCGGCCTCGAGCGCGAAGTCGATCATCATGATCGCATTCTTCTTGACGATGCCCATCAGCAGGATGATGCCGATCAAGCCGATCACCGAGAGATCCTGACCGAACAGCATCAGCGCCAGGATGGCGCCGACGCCCGCTGAAGGAAGCGTCGACAGGATCGTGATCGGATGGATGTAGCTCTCATAGAGCACGCCGAGCACGATGTAGATCGTGATCACGGCCGCGAGCAGCAGCCAAGGCTGGCCGGCCAGAGACTTGGCGAATTCGGCGGCATCGCCGGAGTATACACCGATGATGCTGCCGGGCATGCCGATGCGGTTCTCGGTGACATGCAGCGCCTCCACCGCCTCGCTCAGTGCGACGCCCGGCGCGAGGTTGAAGCTCAGCGACACCGCGGGGAATTGCGCCTGATGCGAGAGCGCCAGCGGCGTCGTCGTGCGCTTGAGGCTCGCCACCGCCGACAGCGGCACCTGCCCGCCGGCGCCCGGGAGGTAGAGCTTCGAGAGGATCGAGGGATCGCGCTGATACATCGGCAGTGCTTCCAGCACCACGCGGTACTGATTGGCCTGGCCATAGATCGTCGAGATCTGCCGCTGAGCGAAGGCATCGTTGAGCGTGTCGGTGACGGCCTGCAGGCTGACGCCGAGCTGGCCGGCGCGCTGACGGTCGATGGTCAGCTCAGCACGCAGCCCGCCTTCCTGCGCCTCGGACGAGACGTCGCGGAACAGCGGATCGCGTCGCATCTCGGCAACCAGCTGCCTTGCCCATTTCGAGACTTCGCCGGCATCGGCGCCGGTCAGCGTGTACTGATATTGCGAGCGGCTCGCCTGGGTCGAGATCTGCACGTCCTGGACCGGCTGGAAGTATACGGTCATCCCGGGCACGCCGGCCGTCTTCTGCTTCAGCCGGTCGATCACCGCGGCGACCCCGTCCTTGCGCTCGCCGAGCGGCTTCAACGTCATGACGAGGCGGCCGACATTGGTGGTCGGATTGACCGAGCCGGCGCCGATCACCGAGACGACGCCGACGACGTCGGGATCGGCCTGGATCGCGGCCGCGAGCTCCGCCTGCCGTCGGCTCATCTCCGCGAAGGACACGTCGGGCCCGGCCTCGGTCACCGCCGTGATCGAGCCGGTGTCCTGCAGCGGCAGGAATCCTTTTGGCGCGACGACGTACAGCGCCAGCGTCGCCGCCAGGGTCGCGAAGGTCACGACCAGCGTCTCGGTCTGGCGGTCCAGCACCCACAACAGGCTGCGGTGATAGACGGCCACGGTGCGGTCGATGAAGCGGCTGATGGCGTTCAGCCCCGGCAGCACCCATTCCTCGCTGGCATGCTTCAGGAGACGCGAACACATCATCGGCGTGAGGGTCAGCGACACCACCGCCGAGGTCACGACCGCAATCGTGAGCGTCAAGGCGAACTCGCGGAACATGCGGCCGACAAGGCCGGACATGAACAGCAATGGGATGAACACCGCAATCAGCGACACCGTCAGCGAGATAACCGTGAAGCCGATCTCGCGCGCGCCGCGCAGCGAGGCATTCATCGCGCTCTCGCCGTTCTCCATGTGGCGCACGATGTTCTCGATCATCACGATCGCGTCGTCGACCACGAAGCCGGTGCCGATCGTCAGAGCCATCAGCGAGAGATTGTCGAGGCTGAAGCCGGCGAAATACATCACGCCGAAGCTCGTGATCAGCGACAGCGGCAAGGCCACGCCGGCGATGATCGTGGCGCGCATGGAGCGCAGGAACAGCAGCACGACCAGCGTGACCAGCACGACGCTCAGCACCAGCGTGAACTGCACGTCGTGCACGGAGGCGCGGATGGTCACGGTCCGGTCGCTGACGATGGCGAGCTTTACGCCGGCGGGAATCGTCCGCTGCAGTTTTGGGATCTCGGCGCGGATCTGCCGGACCACCTCGATGACGTTGGCGCCGGGCTGGCGCTGGATGTCGAGGATGACGGCCGGCACGCCCTGATACCAGCCGCCGGTGCGATCGTTCTCCAGCCCGTCGACAATGGTGGCGACATCGCCGATCGTCACCGGCGAGCCGTTGCGATAGGCGATGATGATCGGCTTGTAGGCGTCGGCCGCAGCGATCTGATCGTTGGCGGTGATCAGGTAGGCCTGTTGCGCGCCATCCAGTGAGCCCTTCGGACCGGAGACGTTGGCGCCGGCAATGGCGGCGCGCAGATCCTCCATCGAGATGCCGTAGGCGGCGAGCCGCGCCAGGTCGGCCTGCACTCGCACCGCTGGCTTCAATCCCCCCAGCACCGACACGCGGCCGACGCCGGAGACCTGGCTGAGCCTCTGCGCGAGGATGGTGTCGGCCATGTCGCTCATCGCGCGCAGCGAGATCGTCTCCGAGGTCAGCGCGAGCGTCATCACGGGCGCGTCGGCCGGATTGACCTTGGCGTAGGTCGGCGGATAGGGCAGCGACTTCGGCAGAACGCCCGCGGCGGCATTGATCGCGGCCTGCACGTCCTGCGTGGCGCCATCGATATCGCGGCCGAGATCGAACTGCAGCGAGATCTGGCTGACGCCGAACGAGCTCGTGGAGTTCATGACCGACAGCGACGGGATCTGGCCAAGCTGGCGCTCCAAGGGAGCGGTGATCAGCGAGGCGATCACGTCGGGGCTGGCGCCCGGCAGCTGCGTCGTGACCTGCACCGTGGGAAAATCGACCTGCGGCAGCGCCGACACCGGCAATGCGAGATAGCCGAGCAGGCCGCCGATGAGAAGCGCGACGCCGAGCAGCGACGTAGCGATAGGACGGCGGATGAAGGGTTCGGAGACGCTCATCGCGACACGCCCCTCACTCTGTCGTTCGCATCATGGCTGCGGCCTCGCGCCACGCCCCTGCTCGCCACTGCCCTGAGGCGGACCTCCAGCATCGCCCTGACCTTCGCCGGATGGCCGACGACGGCGCTCCCCGTCTTTCGGCGCGCCTTCGGCGGGTGCACCACCCTCCTTCGCCTGGTCCTTGGCTTGATCCTTTCCTTGCGGATTGCGCCCGCGCTTGCGCGGCGCGAGATCGACCTGCGGCGCCTGATCGGCGCGGCCGACCACGACCTTGGCGCCATCGGCGAGATTGGCAAAGCCGGTCGTGATCACGCGATCGGACGAACTCAGGCCGCTCGCAATCACGGCCTCGGTCTCGTTCTGCTGCACCACCGTCACCGGATGCGCCGAGGCGATGTCGCCCTCGCCGATCACGTAGCTGAAGGTGCCCGCGGGCCCGCGCTGCACCGCCGAGGTCGGCACCGTCAGCGCCTGCGTCAGCGTCTCGACCTTGAGGCGGACGTTGACGAATTGGCCCGGCCACAGCTGGAATTTGGCATTGGGAAACTCCGCCTTCAGCTTCAGCGTGCCGGTGGTCTGATCGACCTGGTTGTCGATGCCGCGCAACGTTCCGGTGTCGATGACAGTCACGCCGTCATTGCCGAATACGTCGACGGCGAGCGGCCCCTTGGCGGCGGCGGCATTGACCCGCATGATCTGCTGCTGCGGCAGGCTGAACTGAACCGCGATCGGCTGCAATTGCGTGATCACGACCAGGCCGGTCGTATCGGACGCTCGGATGATGTTGCCCTTGTCGACCTGACGCAGTCCGGCCCGGCCAGACAGCGGCGCCACGATCTTGGTGTAGCTCAGCGTGGCCGCCGCGTTGTCGATCGCCGCCTGATCGGCCTTGATCAGCGCCTGCTGCTGCGCCACGACCGCGCGCTGTGTGTCGGCCTGCTGCTTGGAGCCGGCGCTGCTGGCGGCGAGCTGCTCGTAGCGGGCGAGGTCGAGCTTCTGGTTGGCCAGCTGTGCCTCGTCCTGGGCCTTCTTGGCGACGGCCTGGTCATATTGCGCCTGGTAGATGGCCGGATCGATCTCGGCGAGCACGTCGCCCTGCTTGACGTCCTGGCCCTCGACGAAGTTGACCGCGATCAGCTTGCCGTCGACCTGCGAGCGCACCGTCACGGTATTGAGCGCGCGCACCGCACCGACGCCGTCGAGATAGACCGGCACGTCCTTGATGGTGGGCGAGGCCGCCAGAACCGGCACGGGAAGGTCCGGCCGCGCAAAGCGGTTGTTGGCCTGCTGCTTCTGCTGCATGGCCATCCAGCCGATATAGCCGAGGCCGCCCAGGATCAGCAGCGTGATCGTGATCGAGACCAGCCGCCGCGCAATGCTGGTCCTGGCGCGCTTCACGGCCCCTGCTCCCTTCTCCTCCGGTTTAAAGAGCATCGGCCGACTTCTCCATGCGCGGCTCCCAGCCGCCGCCGAGCGCCTGGTACAGGCTCACGAACGCCTGCAGGCGCGCCAGCTGCGCCTGCCATAGCGCGTCCTCGGCCTGGAACAGCGTCAATTGGGTATTCAAGACGGTCACGATGTCGGCAGTTCCTGCCCGCAGCTGCTGCTCGGACAGCTGGAAGGCCCGGCGTGAGGCGGCGACGACCTCGCGCTGCAGCTGCAGCCGGATCGTGGTCTGCTTGATCGAGAACAGCGCGTTGTTGACGTCGGTGAAGGACTGGATGACGGTCTTGCGATAGGTCTGCAGCAACTCGTCCTGCCTCGCCCTGGCATTCTCGAAATTGCCCAGGATCCGTCCGCCATCGAAGATCGGCTGAGTCAGGCTGCCGGCCATGCTGAAGAACGCCGCATGCGGCTGAAACAGCGAGACCAGGGCTGCGCTCTGATAGCCGCCATTGCCGGTCAGCTGGATGCTCGGAAAGAACTGCGCCCGGGCGCTGCCGACATTCGCCGTTGCGGACGCCAACTGCGCCTCCTGGCGGCGAATGTCCGGCCGCTGCGTCAGGAGCTCCGACGGCAGCCCCGGAGTGACGCGCGGCGTCCTGATCTGATCGAGCGACCCGCCGGAGATGTGGATGCCTTCCGGCGAGCGCGCCACCAGCACCGCCAGCGCATTGACGTTCTGATCGAGCGTCTGGCGCAGCGGCGGCACCGCCGCCTTCTGGTTGGCGAGCACGCTCTCCTGCTGGGCGACGTCGAGATCGTTGCCGGTGCCGGCCTTCTGCCGCTCGCGGATGGCGTCGAGCACGCGCGTGGCGCTGGCGATGTTGCGCTCGGCGGTGCGGATGCGATCCTGGGCCGCGAGCACCTGGAAATAGGCATTGGCGACGGTCGCCAGCGTCGTCAATTGGGTGACGTCGCGATCGAACCGGTTGGCGACCGCGGTCTCCTCGGCGGCCTGCAGCGCGTCCCGATTCTGTCCGAAGAAGTCGAGCTGATAGCTCGCCGACAGCGAGGCCTGGTAGTTGACGACCTCGCGGCCGCCATTGGTCAGCCCGCTCGAGCTCGAGCCCGACGTGCGCGAATAGGTTTCCTGCCCCGTGGTCGACAGGCTCGGCAGCAGCGCCGCGCCGGCCTGCCGCGCCAGCGCGTCCGCCTGCCTGAACCGCGCCACGGACGCGGCGATGTCGAGGTTGACGCTCTGCGCCTCCTCCATCAGCTGGGTCAGCTCGCGAGAGCCGAAGCCACGCCACCAGTCCAGCGGCGGAGGCGCGGCCAGATCGGCGCCGGACGCCGACTTGTAGCGTTTGGGCAGATCGAGGGCGGGATCGGGAATATCCTGCGTCAGCAGGCAGCCGGCGGAGCTTGCCGCCAATCCGAGGGCGGCGGCCCAGCGGACAAAATGCCGCAGGCCGGACTGCGCACGGCGCTCCGGCTTTCCGGCGACGGCCCGCGTGTCAGCGGACGCGCGGCAGGGCTCGTCGACGGCGATTCCCACTGGTGACACTGGCGTGATGCTTCCCTGTCGTCTTGGGACTCATTCTAGCTGCAGCCCATGGCGCGGGACAGCCCTGCAGCTCCCCTGTCCCCCGGAGGCCGACCCACCGAGAAGGATGTCAGATCGTCGAATCTCCCGTAAATCAGCGGGTTTTTTGACAAGATCAGCCGTCAGCCTGCGGGCGCAGCCTTACCAAGATTTCATCTGTCGCGTGCGATTTTGGGCTGTGGTGTGACGGTAGGAACGCGTTCTGAAACCCTTGGGCCGGGGCTCCGTAACTCGCACGTGAACTTGAGGGGGCATAAATGCGAGTTGCGGTGGTTGGAACGGGCATTGCGGGGAACGCCGCGGCCTGGTCCCTGGCGAAGCGTTATCCGATCACCGTCTATGAGCGCGATCTTCGTCCGGGAGGCCACAGCCACACCGTGACGATCGACTATGGCGGCACCCCGGTCTCGGTCGACATCGGCTTCATCGTCTACAACGAGCTGAATTATCCGGAGTTGACGGCGCTGTTCGACCACCTCGGCGTCGAGACGGTCGACAGCAGCATGAGCTTCGCCGTCACCGCGGATGCCGGCCGATTCGAATGGAAGGGCGGCGGCAACACCTGGCTCGACACCGCCAAGGGGCTGTTCGCGCAGCCGAGCAACCTGTTGTCGACGTCGTATCTCTGGATGCTCAGGGACATCCTCACCTTCAACGAGCAGAGCACCGCCGACTTCAAGGCCGGTCGCCTCGAGGGGCTCACGCTTGGCGACTATTTCCGCCGCAACCATTTCGCCCCGCGCCTGCTTACCGACTACCTGGCCCCGATGGGCGCTGCGATCTGGTCCGCGCCGGCCTCGGAAATGCTGGAGTTTCCGGCCGAGAACTTCGTGGCCTTCTTCAGCAACCATCGGTTGCTGCAGTATGACCGCCCGGTCTGGCGCACGGTGAAGGGCGGCAGCCGCCGCTATGTCGAGAAGCTGACGGCGAGTTTCCGCAACCACGTCAGGCTCGGCAGCGCCGTCACGTCAGTCGAGCGCACGCCCCATGGTGTCGTCGTTCAGGACAGCAGCGGTCATCGCGACACCTACGATCATGTCGTCATCGCTGCGCATAGCGACCAAGCCCTTGCGATGCTCTCCGACGCGGACGAGCAGGAGCGCAGCGTGCTCGGCGCGATCAAATACTCGCCCAACACGATCTATCTGCACCGGGACGTCAGGCTGATGCCGAAGCGGCGCCGCGCCTGGGCGTCGTGGAATTTCCTGCGCTGGCAGCGCGAGGGTGTTCCGATGAACGACGTCGCCGTGACCTATTGGATGAACAATCTGCAAGGCATCGATCACGACAAGCCGCTGTTCGTCAGCCTCAATCCCCCCTTCGCTCCGGCTCCGGAGCTGACCTTCGGCAAATATGTCTGTGAGCATCCGCAATACACCGCTGCCGCCTTTGCGGCGCAGAAGCGTCTGGCAACGATTCAGGGGCAGCGCCACACCTGGTTCTGCGGGGCCTGGACCGGCTATGGTTTCCACGAGGACGGGCTGCGCTCGGGCCTCGCGGTGGCGGAGGCACTCGGCGCGTCCGTCCCATGGCGCGGGCTGCCCGCCGAGCTCGCCGAGGCTGCGGAATAGATTCGAGATGAACACCGACCAACCGGTATCTCACAAGGCGGCAGCCGAACTCTATGTCGGCGAGGTGATGCATGCCCGCATGCGGCCGACCACGCATCGCTTTCAGTATCGGGTGATGAGCCTGCTGATCGATCTCGGCCGGCTCGACGAAGCGGACGGGCAATGCGCGCTGTTCGGCGTCAACCGACGCGCGCTCTACAGCTTTCACGAGCGTGACCATGGACCGCGCGACGGCTCCTCGCTGCTGGCCTACGCGAAATCCTGTGCCTCGGAGCACGGCGTCGATCTCGGCGGCGGACGTGTTTTATTGCTGTGCTATCCGCGGCTGCTCGGCTACGTGTTCAATCCGCTCTCGGTGTATTTCTGCTACCGCAGCGACGGCACGTTGGCGCTGATGATCTACGAGGTCCGCAACACCTTCGGCGAGATCAAGCCCTATGTGCTGCCGGTGGGACCAGGCGAGCTCACGGACGCCGGGCTGCGCCAGGAGCAGGACAAGACCTTCTACGTCTCGCCCTTTATCGACATGGCGATGCGCTACCACTTTCGGGTCACGCCGCCCGATGACAACGTCAGATTGCGGATTCTGGAAACGGGGGCCGACGGCCCGCTGCTCGCCGCCACCTTCTTCGGCCGCCGCCGCGCGCTGACCTCGCGCACCCTGCTCGCCGCCTTCGGCTCCCTGCCGCTCGTGACCCTCAAGATCTTCGGCGCCATCCACTGGGAGGCACTGCGGCTCTGGGTCAAGGGCGTCCGCCTCGTGCCGCGTGGCGGCACCACGCCGTCCGGAACCGATACCGGCTTGGCGAGAAACGACAGCCACGCTTATATATCGCAGCGCTGACCGGAAACGGCCAGCGCGCTCTGCTCCAGCCACCCGCTCCCGAAAGGCGCCTGAACGGCCGCCGCATGGGACGAGGGCACAGAGCCGTTTGCGTAAATGGACCTGCCATGCCGGACGTCATCCCCGTCACCCCTGACAACATCGACAAGGTGCTCGCCGATCTGCCCCGCCTGCCCCGCCTCGCTTTGGGGTTCGGCTCGCGGTTGCGGAAGGGCACGCTCGACGTGACGCTGCCCGACGGCCGCGTCGTCCGGCTCGGGGGCGTCGAGCCGGGGCCGGCCGCGGCGATGATCCTGGCCAATTACGGCTTTGCCTCGGGCATCATCAACGGCGGCGACATCGGCATTGCAGAAGCCTATCTGAACGGCGACTGGGATACTCCCGACCTGACGCAGTTTCTCTATCTGTTCTGCGTCAACCAGCATCTGCTGCAAGCGATGCTGGAGGACAAGCCGCTGATCCGGTTTGCCCAGCTGGTCCGGCACTGGTTCAACCGCAACACCAAGCGCCAGGCCAAGCGCAACATCTACGCGCATTACGACATCGGCAATTCGTTCTACTCGGCCTGGCTCGATCCCAGCATGACCTATTCCTCGGCTCTGTTCGAGGAGCACACCACCGATCTCACGGCGGCGCAAACCAACAAATACAAGCGGCTCGCCGAGGCGATCGACCTGAAGCCGGGGCAGACGCTCTTGGAGATCGGCTGCGGCTGGGGCGGCTTCGCCGAATACGCGGCCAAGACGTTCGGCACCAGAGTCGTTGGACTGACCATCAGCGAGCAGCAACGCGATTTCGCGCAGCGCCGCATCCATGAGGCCGGACTTTCCGAGAAGGTCGAAATCCGCCTGCAGGACTATCGCGACGAGTGCGACCGCTACGACCGCATCGCCTCGATCGAGATGATCGAGGCCGTGGGCGAGCAGTTCTGGCCGAAATATTTTTCGCAGCTGCGAGACCGTTTGCTGCCCGGCGGCCTCGCCGGTGTGCAGGCAATTACCATACAGGACAGCCTGTTTCACCACTACCGGCGCGAGGTCGATTTCATCCAGCGCTACGTCTTCCCCGGCGGCATGCTGCCGACGCCGCAGATCCTCAAGTCGCTTGGCGAACGGTTTGGCATACCCGTCATCCGCGAGCGCATCTTCGGGGAAGATTATGCCAAGACGCTCGCGATCTGGCGCAACAATTTTCGCGCGGCCTGGCCGGACCTCACGCCCGCCGGCTTCGACGAGCGCTTCCGCCGGCTGTGGGAATATTATCTCTCCTATTGCGAAGCAGGTTTCCTGTCGGGGAACATCGACGTACGGCAGGTGGTGTTCGCCAAGGCACGATAGGAGGCACGATAGGAGGCACGATCGGAGCCGCGGTCGCTCGGCCGCGCGGCTTACGCGGCACTGGAGACTGGGCTAGTGTCTTCCTAGATGTGATTTCAGGAAGCTGCCCAAGGTATCTGCAAATGGCCATAAGAAACGACGTCGTCCAGGCGATCGGCAACACGCCCCTGATCAGGCTCAAGCGCGCCTCGGAGGCGACGGGCTGCACGATCCTCGGCAAGGCCGAGTTCATGAATCCCGGCCAGTCGGTCAAGGACCGCGCCGGAAAATGGATGATCCTCGAGGCCGAGAAACGCGGCGATCTCAAGCCCGGCGGGCTCGTCGTGGAAGCGACGGCCGGCAACACCGGCATCGGCTTGGCGGTCGTCGCCAGCGCGCGCGGCTATCGCACCTTGATCGTGATTCCGGAGACGCAGAGCCAGGAAAAGAAGGACATGCTGCGGCTGTGCGGCGCTGACCTCGTCGAGGTTCCGGCGCTGCCGTTCAGCAATCCCAACAACTATCAGCATGTCGGGCGCCGGCTCGCCGACGAGTTGCGCAAGACCGAACCAAACGGCGTGCTGTTCGCCGACCAGTGGAACAACCTCGACAATGCCAAGGCGCACTACGAGTCGACGGGTCCGGAGATCTTCGAGCAAACCGATGGCAAGGTCGACGCGTTCATCTGCGCCGTCGGCACCGGCGGCACCATCGCCGGCACCAGCCGCTATCTGAAGGACAGGAACAAGAACATCGTCACCGCCTGCGCCGACCCGCACGGCTTTGCGATGTACAACTGGTTCAAGAACGGCGAGGTCAAATCCACGCCCGGCGATTCCATCACCGAGGGCATCGGCATCGGACGAGTGACACCGGTGATCGAGACCGCAAAGGTCGATGACGCGTTCCTGGTCTCGGACGAAGAGGCCGTCAACACCATCTACGATCTCGTGCAGCACGAAGGCCTTTGCCTCGGCGGCTCGACCGGCGTCAACGTGGCTGGGGCGGTGCAGCTCGCCCGGAAGCTCGGGCCCGGCCACACCATCGTGACCATCCTGTGCGATTCCGGCACGCGCTATCAGTCGAAGCTGTACAATCCGGACTTCATGCGCTCGAAGAACCTGCCGGTGCCGGCTTGGCTCGAGCGACGCAGCGGCATCAAGCCGCCATTCGTGTGAGGTTGAGCAGCGAGTAGCGAACGAAACCGTTCATTCGCTATTCGCGATTCCCGCCGCCCTCCTCAGTGCCGCAGGATCTGGCTCAGGAACAGCTTGCTGCGCGCGTGCTGCGGGTTGGCGAAGAACTCCTGCGGCGTGTTCGATTCGATGATCTGGCCGGCGTCCATGAATACGACGCGGTTGGCGACCTCGCGGGCGAAGCCCATCTCGTGGGTCACGACCAGCATGGTCATGCCCTCCTTGGCGAGGTCGACCATCGTGTCGAGCACCTCCTTGACCATCTCGGGGTCGAGCGCCGAGGTCGGCTCGTCGAACAGCATCACCTTCGGGTTCATGGTCAGCGCGCGGGCGATCGCGACGCGCTGCTGCTGACCGCCGGACATCTGGCCCGGATATTTCTGCGCCTGGTGCGGGATCTTGACCCGCTCCAGGAACTTCATCGCGGTCGCCTCGGCCTCCTTCTGCGGGATGTTGCGCACCCAGATCGGCGCCAAGGTGCAGTTCTCCAGCACGGTCAGATGCGGGAACAGGTTGAAGCTCTGGAACACCATGCCGACTTCGCGGCGAACTTCATCCACCCGCTTGAGGTTCGGTCCGAGATCGATGCCGTCGACATTGATCTCGCCCTCCTGGAATTCCTCCAGCGCGTTGATGCAACGGATCAGGGTCGACTTGCCCGAGCCGGAGGGACCGCAGATCACGATGCGCTCGCCTTTCGCCACGGACAGGTTGATGTCGCGCAGCACGTGGAACTCGCCGTACCATTTGTTGAGCGCGGAGATGCTGACGATCGAATTTGCGGTCATGGATCTGTTACTCGATGATCTCTGTTCAATTGCGCCGGTGCGCGTTGAGACGGCGCTCGACCAGCAGGGAGTAGCGCGACATGCCGAAGCAGAAGGCGAAGTAGATCAGACCGGTGAAGGCAAAGCCGGTGAAGGCGGTGGTCGGCGTCGCCCAGACCGGATCGGCGAAGGAGGCCTTGAGGCTGCCCAGCAGGTCGAACAGCGCCACGATCGACACCAGCGAGGTATCCTTGAACAGCGAGATGAAGCTGTTGACGATGCCGGGAATGACGTGGCGCAGCGCCTGCGGCAGCACGATGAAGCTCGTGGTCTTCCACCAGGACAGGCCGAGCGCGCTCGCCGCCTCCGCCTGGCCGCGCGGAATGGCCTGCAGGCCGCCGCGGATCACCTCGGCCATGTAGGCGCCGGAGAACAGCGCCACGCCGATCAGGGCCCGCACCAAGCCGTCGACCCTGACATTGCCGGGCAGGAACAGCGGCAGCATGTAGGTCGCGAAGAACAGCACGGTGATCAGCGGCACGCCGCGCACCAGCTCGATGAAGGCGATCGAGAAGATGCGAATGAGCGGAATGGTCGAGCGCCGCCCGAGCGCGAGCGCAATGCCGATCGGCATCGACGCGACGATGCCGATGACCGAGACCACCAGCGTCACCAGCATGCCGCCCCACAGTCGCGTGTCGACGATCGGGAGACCGCCGCGATCCAGGCCCATGATGCCGATCACGATCGCAATGCCGACGAAGGTCGCGGCCGTGGCGATGACCGAGCGCAGCGCCCTGCTCCCGCCGCCGATGACGAAAACCAGCGCGGTGACCACGAGCCCCGTCAGCACGAGATCATTCCACACCGGCTGATGCGACTGCTGCAGCTCGTGGCGGATCCAGACCAGCGGCCAGATCACCCACGAGGCAAGAGTTCCGATCAGCACGACGAGCTTGCCGAGCAGCCATAGCAGCACGCCGGCCACCGGCAGATTGTCACCGGCGCGCACCAGCGCGTTGCCGGCCGTATCGATGCTCTCCACGAACAGCTGCAGCGTGCTCGTCGTCCAGCTCACGCCGAAGCCCGACAGGCCGCCGCCATACAGCAGGAAGAACGCAACGACGGGCAGCGCGAAGAAGAACAGCCCGGCGTTGAGGCCCTTGGCCGGCAGGCGCGGGATCAGCAGCGGCACCAGCAGCACCACCGCGAGCACATAGGTCAGATTGACCCGCCAGCGGTCCGCCTCCGGATAGAAGCCGTACATGAACTGGCCGAACTTCGCCGAGATGTAGGGCCAGCAGGCGCCGACCGCACGCCCCGCGTTTTCCGCGAGACAGGCGTCACGATCCTTGCCGACCCAGACCGCATCCACCAGCATGAACTTCAAGGCCGGGATGACGGTGAACCAGATCAGCAGCGCGCTCACCAGCGTGAGCAGGATGTTGGTCGGCGAGTTCAGGAGCTTCGTGCGGACGAAACCGACGAAGCCCGTGGTCTTGACCGGCGCCGGACGCTCCCCGGCCATGTCCTGACGAATGAAGGTCGAAGCGGTGATGTCGGTCATGCGCCAAGTCTCTTAGGCATCAGGTCCCTCAAGCACCAAGTCTCTTGCCAAGGCGCCAGCTGTAGAAGCTCATCATCGCGCTCGTGATCAGCGACAGCGCCAGATAGACGCCCATCGTGATGCCGATGATCTCGATCGCCTGTCCGGTCTGGCTCATCGTGGTGCCGGCGAACACCGAGACGAGGTCGGGATAGCCGATGGCCACCGCAAGCGACGAGTTCTTGGTCAGGTTGAGATATTGGTTGGTCAGCGGCGGCAGGATCACGCGAAGCGCCTGCGGCACGACGATCAGGCGCAGCACGGTGCCGCGACTGAGGCCGAGCGAGAGGCCCGCCTCCATCTGCCCCTTGTGGACCGACAGGATGCCGGCGCGCACCACTTCGGCGATGAACGAGGCCGTGTACATGGTCAGCGCCAGCGTCAGCGCGACCAGTTCGGGAATGATGCGCGAGCCGCCGGCGAAGTTGAATCCCTTCAACACCGGCACTTCGAAGGCAACGGGCGCGCCATACACCAGCATCGCAATGAGCGGCAGGCCGATCAGCATGCCCAGTACATAGGGCCAGATCCGCATCGCGTGACCGCGGACGAACAATTCGCGCCGCGCATAGAAGCGAAGACCAATGGAGGCGACGATCGCGACGCCGAGCGCGATCAGGAACGGCATGAAGCCGGGCTCCTCGATCGGACGTGGAACGATGAAGCCGCGGTTGTTGAGGAAGAAGGTCGAGAACAGCGAAATGCTCTGGCGCGGCCCCGGCAGGGCCGCCAGCACCGCGAGGTACCAGAACAGGATCTGGAACAGCAGCGGCAGATTACGGATCAGCTCGACATAGGCGCCAGAGACCCGCGACAGCAGCGCGTTCGGCGACAGCCGGCCGAGCGCGACGAGAAAGCCAAGGATGGTCGCCAGCACGATACCGATCACGGAGACCAGCAGCGTGTTGAGAATGCCGACCATCAGCACCCGGCTGTAGCTGTCCGAGCCGGAGTAGCTGATGAGGGCCTGGTTCACGTCGAACCCGGCCGTGTTGTTGAGGAACCCGAAGCCCGACGTGATGCGCTGGGCGGCCAGGTTGCTACGGGCGTTGGCTATGATCTCATAGCCAACCCACACCAGGACTGCGACGAACAGGATCTGCAGGATGATGCCGTTCCATCCTGCCTTGCCCCCCAGCATGCGCTTCAGACGAAGCCCATATTGCGGAGGCGGTAGCCTCGCTTCGATGCTCATTCGCCGCAGCCCCGATATGGTCCAGCGATCAGCGGATCGGCGGCGCGTACTGCAGGCCGCCCTTGTTCCAGAGCTGGTTCAGACCGCGCGCGATCTGCAGCTTGGAGCCGGCGCCGACATTGCGCTCATACATCTCGCCGTAATTGCCGACCGCCTTCACGATGCGCGAGAACCAGTCCTTGGTGAGACCGAGCTGCTCGCCGAGATTGCCGTCGGTGCCGAAGGCCCGCTTGAAGTCGGGCTTGTCGGACTTGGCCATATCGTCGACATTCGCCTGGGTGACGCCCATTTCCTCGGCCGTGATCAGCCCGAACAGGGTCCATTTCACGATGTCGAACCACTGATCGTCACCGTGGCGCACCATCGGACCGAGCGGCTCCTTCGAGATCACCTCGGGCAGCACGACGTGGTCGGCCGGATTGGAGAGCTTCAGGCGCTCGGCGTAGAGGCCGGAGACGTCGGTGGTGAACACGTCGCAGCGGCCGGATTCATAGGCCTTCACGGTCTCGTCGGCGCCGGCGAACGCGATCACCTCGTACTTCATCTTGTTGGCCTTGAAGTAGTCGGCGAGGTTCTGCTCGGTGGTCGTGCCGGTCTGCACGCAGACCGAGGCGCTGTTCAGCTCGAGCGCCGAATTGACCTTGAGGGCCTTCTTCACCATGAAGCCCTGGCCGTCATAGTAGGTGATGCCGGCAAAGTTGGCGCCGAGCGACGTATCACGCGACAGAGTCCAGGTCGTGTTGCGGGACAGCACGTCAACTTCACCCGACTGCAGTGCAGTAAAGCGGTCCTTGGCCGACAGCGGCACGAACTTGACCTTGGTCGGGTCGTTGAAGATCGCGGCCGCAATGGCGCGGCAGACGTCGACGTCGAGCCCGGTCCAGTTGCCCTTGTCGTCCGGGTTCGAGAAACCGGGCAGACCCTGGCTGACGCCGCAGGCGAGCATGCCGCGATCCTTTACGGTCTTGAGCGTTTCGGCCTGGGCGCCGACGCTCGCCAGCACCGGGGCGAGAGCAAGAGTGAGAGCCAGAGTGACGCGTTTCATAAATACAGCCTTTCGCGGTCGTCCTTGAGGAGCGATGAAATCTCAGCGCGTGGATGGGGCCGACCTGAATCCGCCATTGCAAACGCCATACCAACAATACGGCGTACGCCATGCACAGTAACGCCGTGCATGCATGATGAAGCGGAAATCGCGGCAGGCCCCTCAACGTGCAGCGATCGAATTGCGCCGGCATCACAGAACGACTGGCGGTCCGGGTCAAGGGGTTGACGGCCCGGTTCTGCATTCTGTTATTAACGACCGCAGTCCTGCCCGATTTGCGCTATCCCGGCGGCATTACAAGAGAAAAGACACGCGAATGGCATCATCGAACGATCCCGCTTCGGCGGTGCGACAAAACGTCGAAACGCGGCTGGTCACGGCGGGACGCGACCCCAAGGCGCAGCACGGATTCGTGAATCCGCCGGTCGTTCATGGGTCGACCGTTCTGTATCCCACGGCCGAAGACCTCCACGCGCACCGCGGCGAATTCCAGTACGGACGTCACGGCACCCCGACCACGAAAGCGCTGCAACAAGCCTTGATGGCGCTCGAGGGCCCGCAATGCGCCGGCGTCGGCATCGCACCGTCGGGTCTCGGCGCGATCTCGACGACCCTTCTGTCGGTGCTCAAGGCCGGCGACCATGTGCTGGTGTGCGACAGCATCTATCGCCCCACCCGAAATTTCTGCAACGGTATGCTGGCGCGCTACGGCGTCGAGACGACCTATTTCGACCCATTGATCGGCACAGGAATTGAGCAACTGCTCAAGACGAATACACGCGCGGTGGTTGTCGAAGCGCCGGGCTCGCAGTCGTTCGAAATGCCGGACATTCCGGCGATCGCGGCGGTCGCGCATGCGCATGGCGCGCTGGTCATCGACGACAACACCTGGGCCACGCCGCTGTACCACCGCTCGCTCGACCAGGGCGTCGACATCAGCATGCAGGCGGCCACCAAATATATCGGCGGCCACTCCGACATCATGTTCGGCACCATTTCGGCCAATGCGAAAGCCTGGCCGCTGATCTCCGAGGGCATCCGCCTGCTCGGCGTCTGCGCCGGCCCGGACGACGTGTCCCTGGCCTTGCGTGGCGTGCGGACGCTCGGCGTGCGGCTCGCGCAGCATCATCGGTCCGGCCTGGAGATGGCGCGCTGGCTCGCCACGCGCCCCGAGGTGGTCGAGGTGCTGCATCCGGCGCTGGAGAGCCATCCCGGCCACGCCATCTGGAAGCGCGACTTCACCGGCGCCTCGGGCCTGTTCAGCATCGTGCTGCAACCAAAGCCGCAAGCCGCCGTTGACGCCATGCTCGACACCCTGACCTTGTTCGGGATGGGCTACTCCTGGGGCGGCTTCGAGAGTCTTGCGATCCCGTTCGACTGCACGAGCTACCGCACCGCCACGTCATGGACGCCCGGCGGACCCACGCTGCGGCTGCACATCGGCCTGGAGAATACCGAGGATCTCAAGGCTGATCTTGATCGAGGCTTCGCGGCCTTCAACGCCGCTTAACGACGTCCTCAGCGGTCCACGGAGCGCCCTGCGATCAGGCACGCAGGGCCGACAAATTGGCGTTGATCCGCTGCCGATTGGGCGTAGCCTTCGCAGCAGAGGTTGCGGAGACGAACGGGAATCATGGTTCTGCTCGATCTGATGGGCGGCGTTGCGTTGCTGCTGTGGGGCCTGCACATGGTCCACAGCGGCATTCTGCGCGCGTTCGGGCCGGACCTCCGGCTCCTGCTGTCACGCGCGCTGCGCAACCGCTTCAGCGCCCTGCTCGCCGGATTGGGCCTCACGGCCCTGCTCCAGAGCAGCACGGCGACCGCGCTCATCACCACCTCGTTCGCGGCGGAAGGCCTCGTCGGCCTGATCCCGGCGCTCGCGATCATGCTGGGTGCGAATATCGGCACCACGCTGATCGTCCAGGTGCTGTCGTTCAATGTGGCGGCGGTGGCGCCGGTGCTGTTCGTGATCGGGCTGGTGGCGTTCCGCAGCGGACCGCGATCGCGAATCAAGGACATCGGCCGCGTCTCGATCGGGCTCGGCCTGATGCTGCTGTCGCTGCACATCCTGATCGATACGCTCGCGCCGGCCGAACAAGCGCCGGCGATGCGCGTGTTCATGCAGGCGATCACGGCGGATGTCACGCTGTGCATCATCTTCGGTGCTGTCGTCACCTGGATCGTGCACTCCAGCGTCGCCAGCGTGCTATTGGTGATGTCGCTCGCCTATGCGCATTTCATCACGCCTGAGGCGGCGCTTGCGCTGGTGCTCGGGGCCAATCTCGGCAGCGCCGTCAATCCGGTGTTCGAGGGCGCGCGCCGCGACAATCCGGCGAGCTATCGCCTGCCCGTCGGCAATCTCCTCAACCGCATCATCGGCGTCGCGCTGATCGCGCCGTTCCTGCATCCGCTGGCGGCGCAGCTGCAGCTCTGGCAGCCGGATCTGTCGAAGCTGACCGCCCAGTTCCACATGGCCTTCAATCTCGGCACGGCCGTGGTCTTCATCGGCCTGCTCGGCGCCATGGAGAAGCTCCTCGTCCGGCTGTTCCCGGACCGCCCGGCCGAGGTCGATCCGGCGAAGCCGCGCTATCTCGATGAGACCGCGCTGGAGACGCCGTCGCTCGCGCTGGCCGATGCCGCGCGCGAGGCGCTGCGGATGGGAGACCTGGTCGAGACCATGCTGCGCAACGTGATGACGGCAATGATGACCAATGATCGCGGTCTCGTCGATCAGGTCTCGCGCAACGACAACGTCGTCGACCGGCTGGATGAAGCGATCAAGCTCTACATCACCAAGCTCACCCGCGGCAGCCTGGACGAGCGCGAGGGCAAGCGCGCGATGGAGATCATCTCGTTTGCAATCAACCTCGAGCATATCGGCGACATCATCGACAAGAACCTCAGCGAGCTCGCGACCAAGAAGATCAAGCGCCGCTTTCAGTTCTCGCTCGAAGGCGCCGACGAGCTGCAGGCGTTCCACCGCCAGATCATGGAGTCGCTGCGCATTGCCTTCGGCATCTTCATGTCCGGCGATGCACAGCAGGCGCATCGCCTGCTCGATCAGAAGGCCGAGCTGCGCAACGCCGAGCTCGCCGCCACCGAGCGGCATCTGGAGCGGCTGCGCGAGGGCCGCTCGGAAACGCTGGAGACGACCTCGCTCCATCTCGACGTGCTGCGCGATCTCCGCCGCATCCACTCGCACATCTGCTCGGTCGCCTATCCGGTGCTTGATGCGGCGGGAGAGGTGGCAACGCGCCGAAGTGAAGCGGCTGACAGCGTAGCACCAATCGGCGCCCTCCCCGCATCGCGGGCCCAGCCGCTGCCGCGCTGAGTGTCTCGCGCCCCATTAATTTGCGAAACTTGCCGGTCATGCCTGCCCGTCATTCCGGGGCAATCGACAAAGTGCAGCCGCATCGCGGCTGCGCTTTGGCGATTGAACCCGGAATCTCGATGTTGTTGGAAATGAACCGCAAGACAATTT
>NZ_CAFI01000080.1 GCF_000239775.1 Bradyrhizobium sp. ORS 375 | reverse complement strand
ATTGGTCGGGTTGTCGAGCGCCGAGTTGACCTTCTTGCCCGTGGAGAGGTTGTTCTGCGTGGTGGCGAGGAGCTGAGCCGTCGACTGCAGCGAAAGCAGGTTCTGGCGAACCGACGCAGAGAGTACGATACCTGACATTGTCATTCCCTTCTGGATGAACATGAGTAGTGATCGCCGAACCGTTCTGTCGGCGACGAGGCAGACTGGTCCTCGGAATCCTACCCGTTCGTTAAATTGGCCCGGCAACGGCAGAAGGGGGCCTCGGCGGCCGCGATTAATCCTAATTGGCCACTAATCAATTCCGTTAATTGCGAGAAAATTTGTCAAACTCGCGCGGAAATGGCGCCAGAAGCGCCATCGTGGGTGTCTGGCGAGACCGGCGGCTCCATCGTTAGCAAAGCGATAACTATGAGCTGGAAAGGCGACTACGCCGGCTCGCGCTGCGCGCTTGGGAGGACGATTTCGACGCTCGCCGCCTGGTCGCACGACTCCGTCAGTGCAAGGCGTCCATTCGAACGTCTGACGAAATCCTCCACGATTCCGACGTCGTGAAACATGGAATCGGGTCGCGCGGCGCCGCTGTCCGTCCCCGAGGCCCGCAACATGATCATCACCTCGCGCTTGGCGAGGCCATCAGACGACGCGACCGGACTCTTCGTCGTGATGTCGATTCTGCCGCCGCCGTTCATGCCGTTGCGCGCGGTGATCCCCAGGCAAAGCAGCGCGGCCATCAATTGGCCCGGATCGACGAACACGGCCGGCACGTTCGGCTCCACCGAGGTCGTGACCTCCACCTCCGTTCCGAGAGTCGGCCGGAGCAGCCGGCCGACGTCGGTCAACAGCTCGTTCAGCTCGACGACGCATGGACGTGGCGGACGTCCGCGAGCGAATGACAACAGCTGCGACGTCAATCTTGCGCCGCGGGTCGCCGCCTCATCGATCAGGCGCGCCACAGCCGCGAGCTCGGGACGGTCTTCGACGGCTTCGGCGAGAATGTCGATGGTCCCCGTGATCACCGTGAGGATGTTGTTGAAGTCATGCAGCAGACCGCCGGCGACTTGCCCCACGATCGCCATTCCCGGATTGACGTCTTGCGCTGCCGGCTCTTCGCCCTTGTCCTGTGGCGACTGGTCGGCAACTTGATGATGAGAGAGCGCCATGAATCCTGACTACCTGTTGAGGACGAAACAGCGGCGATGCCGGGTCAACGCATACGGGTGGATGCTGCTGCCGTGCACAGCCTCATCGCTGAGCATCGATCGCGCGGCAAACTCGACGCGACATCAGCCCGGCAAGAGCTTGAGAAGCGCGCTCCGCAATGACGCATCGTTATGGCAGTTGGAGCGACTCGAGCCATTCGTTCGAGAAGAGTTGCATCGCGACCGACAAAGATCCGTCAACGAATCAGCGCGGTTATTAGCGATTTTGGCTTCAAGATGTCGACTGTCAATGATGGCTGCGGCTGCTTGAGATCCCGTGCGCGAATAGGGAACGCCGCGGGCGCGCAAACCGGAGGGTTGTTGCCAGGCCCGATCGGCGCGCTTTTGCGCGAGCTCCCGCTACCCCTGTATACAGCCTGCGTGCAGATCAAAGCGCGCCCGGCGTCGACGCTGGGCAACAGCGTCGTCGAAACACAATTGGCTTCTGCACATCAACGAGCACAACTGGAACCAATGATGGCTACTGGGAATCTTCCCTGGTTATTTTTCTTGTCAGCGGGCGTAACGCAGTTCTATGGAACCATGAGTGCATTGAGATCCGAGAGGCTCCGTTATTGCGATGCAGGAGATGGCTTTGGACCCCAGCTTGCGTTCTCCGAACGGTTTCCTGTCGTCGCTTGCCGACGATGATTTCGAGCTGATCCGCCCTTATTTGCGGACCGTCGATCTCGTACAGGACTCGGTGCTAGCCGAAGCCGGAGAGAAGCTTACGCGGATCTACTTTCCTCACCGCGGCGTCATCTCGCTGGTCGTCAATCTGGCGCGCGGCGAGCGCGTGCAGGTCGCCATGATCGGCCGGGACAGCTTCTTCGGCAGCATGTCGCTGCTCGCCGGCGGTGATCCCGTGGTGCTCAACAGCGCGGCGGTTCTCGTGCCAGGCACCGCCTCCGTCGTCGATATCGATCGCGTCCGGGCGGCGGCGGAGCAGAGCTCCACCTTCCGTTCGCAAGTGATGCGGCATGCACTCGCCATCTACGTGCAGAGCCAGCAGACGGCCGGCTGCAATGCGGCCCACACGGTTGAATCCCGGCTCGCCCGCTGCCTGCTGCAGACCCATGATCTCTCCGGCGGCAACAAGCTTTACATCACTCAGGAATCGCTCGCCCAGATGATCGGCGCCCGACGAAACAGCGTATCGCTCGTGGCGAGCACCCTGCAACAGGCGGATTTCATCCACTACAGCCGGGGCCATATCGAGATCATGGATCTCGAAGGTCTGAAGAAGACCGCCTGCGAATGCTACGGCGCCGTCCGGGGGCACTACGAGAAACTGGTCCGGCCACGCTGCCTGCCCTGAGCGCCTCCTTGCTCGGCTGTCATGGCCGCCTCAGTTGCAACGGAACGACCGCAGCAAGGGGTCCGTACAACTACGGGCCACGCGATGATCCGTCCCGTTGACCCGCACGGAATTAACGCGCTGTTCAACGGGCGCTGATAATTGTCGACGTGCTGACGAGCGCGAGTTCCAAGAAGCGTCGAATAATCTTCGTGCTGATATATCTCGCCCGTGTTCGGCTTTTGACCAAACGCGCGGAGTAATGACATGGCCTTTGATCTGTCGATGCCGATCCTGGTGGTCGATGACTACGCCACTATGATTCGGATCATCCGCAACCTGCTCAAGCAGCTCGGGTTCGAGAACGTCGACGACGCCAGCGATGGATCGGCCGCGCTCGCCAAGATGCAAGCGAAGAAATATGGTCTGGTGATCTCCGACTGGAACATGGAGCCGATGACCGGCTACGACCTGCTGCGCGAGGTCCGCGCCAGTCCCGAGCTGTCGAAGACGCCATTCATCATGATCACGGCGGAATCCAAGACCGAGAACGTCATTGCCGCCAAGAAGGCCGGCGTGAGCAATTACATCGTCAAGCCGTTCAACGCGGCCACCCTCAAGACCAAGATGGAAGCGGTGTTCGGCCCGGCCGACTAGTCCCGCCCCTCGACATTTCACGTGTTGCGGCCGGACCGGGTCCGGCCGTTTCCTTGTCGGGCCGGAGCCTGCATGACCTCCGGCGAACACCGGCCGTGATCGCGCGGGCGCCTCCCTCCGTAGTTGTACGGAAACCAAAATTTACGAGGGGGTCAGAGCCCCGGCGCTAGACAGGATCCCGCTCGCCGACGACCGCGCCAGGCCGGCAACGGGACAGGACTTCATGCGCAACGAGCTCCTCGTGATCGAAGATGCCGACGTGCATCTCTCCATCCTACGAAAGATCGCAACCCAGGCCGGCTTCAGCACGACTGGCGTCAGCTCGGTGGATGCCGCCTGCGCCGCCCTGCAAAACGGGCATTTCGATTGCGTGACCCTCGACCTGTCGCTCGGCGAACGATCCGGCACGGAGGTCCTCGATCGCCTCGCAAAGCTGAAGTTCCGCGGGCCGGTGCTGATCATCAGCGCCTCCGAGGAAGACGCGCTCTATGCGTCCGTCCGGATCGGGAATTTTCTCGACCTGAACGTGTACCCGCCCTTCTCCAAGCCGATCAATCTCACCCTGCTGCGCCGGACGCTGAAGCAGATTGCAAACGGGACCGACTGCCAGAGGCTGGCAGAGCGGCGGGCTGGTAGCGACCGATGAGCAACAAGAAGCGTTTCTCGGGAGCGCCTGCTGCGATCGCGCTCATCCTGATCTGCGTAATTGCCGGGAGCAACCTGTTCTTCCTGAGCAACCTGCGCGAGAACGCGCTTCAGCATGCCGAAGAAGATCTCAGCCGCCACAGCCTCACGCTGGCCGAGAACGCCGACCGCTCGGTGAAGTCCGTCGATCTCGTACTTACCAGCGTACGTGACTATCTGGCGCGCGGCGGTGCCATCGACGCCGAGGGCTATCGCAAGATCGCGTCGGACTATCAGACGCATCTGCTGCTCAAGGAGAAGATCGCCGGGCTGCCGCAGATCGACGCCGTGACTCTGATCGACGCGCAGGGCAAGCTCCTCAACTTCTCCCGCTACTGGCCGATCCCGGACGTCAACATCTCTGACCGCGACTATTTCAAGACGCTGAAGAGCGATCCCACGCTGCAGACCGTCCTCAGCACGCCGGTGCAGAATCGCGGCGACGGCACCTGGAACATCTACTTCGCCCGAAGGCTCAACGACGCCAAGGGCCAGTTCATGGGCATGATGCTCGGCGCCATGTCCGTGCCCCACCTGGAGAACTTCTTCGGCTCGACCTCGCTGGGCCTGGAGGCCGCCATATCGCTGATCCGCGAGGACGGCACGCTGCTCGCGCACTTCCCGCCCACCAGCGAGATCGGCAAGCCGACCTCCGGCTTCGGGCAGCGCGCGTTGTCGGCCGGCGGCGTGCTGCGCGAACCCTCGGCGCGGACCGGCGACATGCGTCTGCGCGCAGCGAAGATGCTGCCCAACTATCCAGCCATGATCGTGGTGTCGGTATCGGAGCAGCACGTCCTGACGGCCTGGCGCGCCATGGCCACACTGCTGGTCATCGTATCGCTGGTCAGCGCCCTGGCGGTGGTGGCCGCGGCGGTCCTGATCTCGCGCTGGTGGCAGCGCCATGAGCATCTGATCGAGGCGGCCGAGGCCGCGAACGCGGCGAAGTCGACCTTCGTCGCCATGATGAGCCACGAGATCCGCACGCCGATGAACGCGGTGCTTGGTCTCGCGACCACGCTGCTGGAGACCAATCTCGATCCCGAACAGCGCCGCTCGGTGGTGGCGATCCACAACGCGGGCGACAATCTGCTCGAGATCCTCAATGATATCCTCGATTTCTCCAAGCTGGAATCCGGCCAGCTCTCACTCGAGGACATCGCATTCTCCGCCGAAGCCCTGGTGCACAACACGCTGAGCATCATCGGACCGCGCGCATCGGCCAGGGATCTGAAGCTGAGATACGTCAGCGACCCGGCGGTGCCGTCGGCGCTGGTCGGCGACGCCGGCCGCATCCGCCAGATCCTGCTCAACCTCGTGTCCAACGCCGTCAAGTTCACCTCCTCGGGCGAAGTGGTGGTCACCACGCGATGCATCGAGAAGGACGAGAAGAAGGCGACCGTCGAGTGGTCGGTGACCGACACCGGCATCGGCATCGCGGCCGACAAGATCGGCTCGCTGTTCGCGAATTTCGTGCAGGCTGACAATTCGATCAGCCGACGCTTCGGCGGCTCCGGACTCGGGCTTGCGATCTGCAAGCGACTGACGGAGCAGATGGGCGGCGAGATCAGGGTTTCCTCGACGCTGGGCAGCGGCTCGACCTTCTCGTTCAGCCTGACCTTGCCGATCGCGGAAACCGTCGCGATGCCCGAGCAGAACGACGACAGCATCTACGCCTCGCTGCAGAGCCGGATCGCGGCATTCGGCCGGCCCCTGCGCGTGCTGGTGGTCGACGACAATCCGACCAATCGGCTGGTCGCGACCAAGATGCTCAAGGATTTCGAGATCCAGACCGACACCGCCTGTGACGGAGCAGAGGCTGTCACCGCCGCCAGTCGCTTCAACTACGATCTCATCCTGATGGATGTCCGCATGCCGGAGATGGACGGATTCCAGGCGACGCGGACGATTCGCGCGCGTGGCGAGCGTCGCTCCAACGTGCCGATCATCGCCTTCACCGCGAACGCCTTCATGGAGGACATCCGCGCCTGCCGTGAAGCGGGAATGAACGATTTCGTCGTCAAGCCCGCTCGCAAGAAGGCGCTTGTGGAAGCCATTCTGAGGGTTCTGCCCGCCCCTACCCCGGTCATGGAGACCGTGGCGTCCGACGTCGCACCGCTGGCGCCGGCCGAACAGGCGGTGAGGCCCGTCGACGTCTCTGGCGACTCGGACGTTGCTCCCGAGCCGGCGCTCGATCGCGAGTCCTATGCGGAGCTGGTCGGCGAGATCGGAGACGACGCGGCGCAGGAGATCCGCGAGGTGTTCTTCAGCGAAACCGACGCCCGTCTGAAGCTGTTACGCAAGCTGTCGCTCGATGGCGAGCGCATCAAGATCGGCCGTGAGGCGCACTCCCTCAAGAGCGCCGCCGGCACCTTCGGCTACAGACGGCTTGCGACCTATGCGCTCGCGCTCGAGAAGAGCGCCCCGCGGCTGTCGCCAAAGGAATACTCCGAGCTGCTCGACAATATCGAAGCCGCCTACGCCGCTGCGCGCGCACAGGAGCTGCAATACTGACGTTACAACACCGACCTGGCTGCGTGCCGGCGACGTCGGGCACCTGACAGCCCCGCCCCGGCGAACCACTGAAACGACAACGACAGGTTCACGAAAGAGATTCGCGAAAGCGCGTTTCTCATAATCCCTACCAATGGGTTGACGCCGTACTTCTACGGCTCACGATTTTCACAATCAACTAATCATGAGCTGCGAGACTTGGGGCCACATAGGAGATGTGTCCCATGTTTACATTTGAAACCGCCGACCAGAAGGAAGTCAGGCGTTTCCGAATTGCGCAGTTCAATGGCCGGACCGCGACCGTGAAATCCGGCGGAGCGACGATCACCGGCCACGTCCGTTCGGTGATGGAAAAGGAATCGAGCGTTCCGCCGCGCTGGACCATCACGATCGTACCGACCCCTCCCAAGGCCCAGGCGCCGCTCCGGCCGGCATCACGGGTACGTCCTTTCGCAGAGGACTATTTCTGACACTCCGTCAGCGGGAATCCTGATCAGCCCGCTCGATGGAGCGGATGGAATGCGGTGAGACCGCAGTCGCTGCTCTCACCCGTCAGACCCGATCGCACCCACGCGAATGGGCGCGTCGAAAATCCTCACATCTGATTCAAGAGCGCGGCGCGAACGAGCTCGGCGGTGTTGCGCGCGCCGAGCTTGCGCATTGCTTCGGCACGATGACTCTCAAAAGTACGCGGGCTGATCCCCATGCGCAGCGCGCCTTGCTTGTTCGAATGGCCTTCGCTGATCAGCGTGAGGACCTCGCGTTCGCGCGGCGTCAGCGACTTGCTCGAACGGCTTGGGCGCGTGATCGCCGCAAGCGTTGCAGGCTCGTGCGGCCGTGCCGGGATGGCCCGAGACACCACACCGGGTTGCCGCTCGGCGCCGGACATTCTGCTCACCAGGGCACAGACGCGCTCGGTCTGCCGCAGAGCATTGTCCACGATGATCTGGACGTGCCGACGTTCGCCGGAGCTCCTGGCGATCTCATCGCTGCGCTGCTTGATCTCGCTCATATAGAGCATCAGCGCCGTGAGCGAACCGTTGAGCTGGTGCGCCAGGGTCAGGGCTCCCTGATCCTCGGAACGGTCCTCCACCAGCACAAGTTCGCGCATGAGCGCGAGGCCGTGGTCGTTAACCTTCTCGTCCGCCGATACGGGTCCGGAGCGATCGTCAGAAAGGCTGTTGCTGAGCTGGGTCATAACCCATGATGGCGCGGCCGCGGCTTTAACATGGTTAACATGGGAGCCCGTAACAGTACGGGATTTAAGAGCCAACTCGCGCAACAGTCGAGCAAATTCCCCCACAAGTTGCGTCCTGAGAATATTAACGTGGGACGTCACAAGCCATGCGGCTCCCATCGCGGGGCCGATCCAAGCTGGGGCAATCAACAGCATCGTGCATTGCTACGATTGTTTACCGAAATTAATCCGGCACCAACTGTTTCGTGATTCCATGCAGCTCGTTCTCGTCCGTGAGACGAGCGGCTGAGATTTCGAGCTGGTAACCAGACACGACAATGGGACCCGTCGACCGGATCTGGGAATTCCTGCAGCGGTTGTCGCCGCTGACGCGGAGCTGTTTGCTCAGCGAGCTCGAGCGGCTGGAGCTGAGCGGCATCGACATGCCCGGCTCGGCCGATCTGCAGGCTCGGCTCCGGGCCGAGATCCGCAACACCGGGGCGAGCGCCAACCGCACCATCAATCCGTCGCGCTACTTCTTCATGCCCGTCGAGCAGCTGCTCATCGACGGCTCGCCGGAGCATGCCAATGAAGGCCGCATCGCCCGCGGCTCGCTGACGCCAATCTGGGAGTGGATCTCGCGCGACCTGCTGCCGACGATGGCCCGCGACTACAACGCGCAGATGAAGGACCTGATCGCGGCCGACAAGCAGCGCGAGATTCGCCAGGTCGCCAGCTCCTTCCAGACCAAGGTGACGAAGTCGCTCGAGGGCACGCTGGCGCGCGCCGACGGCATCGAGCAGGTCCGCAGCAAGCTCAAGGCCTATACGGCATCGCCGTCGGTGTTCGACGACGTCGTCAAGCTGATGAAGGCGCTACGCGCCCGCGACGAGCTGGCGAAGTTCTCCGACTCGCTGCCCGACCGGATCGCGGAATTCGACGACCCGCAGGTCAAGAAGATGGTGCTGCTGCTCGACGGCCTGCGCAAGAAGGAGCCGGAGGCGGTGCCCTTTGCGTTGACGCTGGTCGCCAAGCGTCTGAAAGAGCCATGGCAGGTGATGCGGCTGGCGACCAAGGCCGCGCGCAGCAAGAACGTCTCCGACGTCATCACCGCGCCCTACGCCATGACCGTGCCGATGGTGCTCGACCAGCTGGAGGACAAGCGGCTTGCGCTGCGCGTCGCCTTGAAGAACAACCGCGTCGTGACCGCCAAGGAAATCCTGACCAGCATCTACGACATCGAGTACGCCATCCAGGTCCGCATCGACCGGCTCGAGGACTCGGAGTGGGGCCAGCGTCTCAGCGCGATCATGAGCAACACCGACAAGATGGTGCAGGCCGAGATCAAGCGCTTCCCGGACGAGGTCGGCCACGTGCTCGGCTCCAACCGGCTGCGCAGCCACCGCTCCTTGGGCGACCGCCTGACCTATATCGCCTGGAAGGGCCGCGACGCCCTCAAGACCGCGCTGCGCTCGGCCACCGGCTGATTGGCGAACATCTGACGGCGCGCCGCACAGCGGATGAGCTGTCAGCCCAACCGCAGCTCGTCAACGCCAGCGATGCGCGCAGCTGTCCCTGCCACGCTTCCTGCAGGTGCCAGCATCGCCGCACATTGCGACCGCCTGCCCTTGCAGGGCCTGCGTCCGCCATCCCGGTGCCGTGCAAGTCGCACGCCTTGCAGGAACCCGTTTCAGGCGCATGCCGTTGCCATGCGCCGCGCAGCGAAGTTAAACCGCATGTCATACCGCCGATGATGCGCCAGAGCATCTCAAGCGATGCAACGACGGAGGCTGAGGTGAGAACGAGCAGGATCCTGTTGGTAGCGCTGGCCGTGGCATTCGCGGCGCTGGCGAGCTCAGACGGCGGAGCACAGAGTGCGCCCGACACGGCCACGACACCGACGGCGGACAACGCCGTGCTGCTGACCATCTTCCTCAAGCACGACCAGTCGCGGCCGCTCAGCGAACTGAACGCGCAGCTCGAACGCCAGGGCTTCTACAAGGCATTTCCGCCGGCGGGAATCGAGGTGGTGAGCTGGTACGTCGTGATGGGGATCGGCCAAGTCGTGACGTTGCGGCTGCCAGCTTCGCGTCTGCGCGAGGTCAACCGCATCTTCGAGACCACGGCATGGGGGGCATATCGGACCGAGTTCTACCCGACCTATGACTACAAGGCGGTCGGGCTCGCCAATCACGAGAAAGCCGTCCAATAAGGCCGCCGCACCGCCGAGCGCCAGGCCGATGTCCACCCGGCGCCTCGTTCACTTGACCATGCGCTCGCGCGCCGACTTGAAGCCGGCGACGAAGCGCGCCAGCGTGTCCGACGTCTTGCCACGCGGCAGCATCACTTCGACCAGCGAAAAGCGTCCGCACCGCTCGACGGCGCGTTCCAGCGCGGCAACGAGCTCGGCACGCGTGGTGACCCGTTCGCCGACGCCACCGATCGCGTTGGCCACATCCGCATAGTGCCAGTCGTCGAGATCGTTGAAGCGCGATTCCGGCTGGAAGACGCGCAACATCTCCCAGCTGCAATTGTTGAACAGCACGACGATCGGATCGAGGCCATAACGGCGGCAATTGCCGAGCTCCCAGCCGGTCATCTGGAAGGCCCCGTCGCCGACCAGGATCAGCGGCCGCAAGCCCGTGGCAGCCACGCCGATTCCCGCCGGCACGCCAAAACCCATCCCGGCGTAATAGCCCGGCGCCGCCAGCGCCGTGTTGTCGATCTCCATCGCGGTGAACAGGCAGTCGCCGATGTCGGAGGTCATGGGCATCCTGCCGTGGCGATCAAACATGTCGTTGATCGCGGTCGCGATGTCCGACGGCGCGATCGGCTGGTCATCGGCCGCGAGTCCGCGGGGATAGGATGAGCGCTGCCGCGGCAGGCCTGACGGCGCCGCCCGCGGCGCTGCGCGCTGCTCCAGCGCATCGATCAGGTCGCCAAGCGGCATGTCGCGATAGGCGTGATGGCCGATCTGCACCTCGCGGCTCGACGCCAGGATCATGCGGCGCGGATCCGGCGCGCGGTTCGACAGCGCGAAATTGGTGTCGGACAGAATGACGCCGAGCATCAGCACGAGGTCGGCGTCCTCGACCAGCTGCGTGATGGCCGGATTGCCGGCTGCGCCGAGATAGGTGCCGGCGACGACGTCGTCCGCCTTGTCGAGCAGGCCCCGCCCCATGAAGGTCGTGACCAGCGGCAGGCCGAGCTTGCGCGCCAGCGCCGCGATCCTGTCCTCGACGCCGTAGCGGCGGATCTCGACGTCGACGACAATCACCGGACGTTGCGCCCGTGCGATGCGGGCGAGGATCTCGTCGACGCATTCGTCGAGCGCCTCCCGGTTCGCCGTTCGCGGCGGCAGCGGCACCACCGCGTCGACCTCGGCATCGACCATGTCGCGAGGAAATTCGAGATAGACCGGCAGCGACATCTCCTTGGCGCTGCGCAGCACCCGCGCGATCTGTACCGGCGCCGTCGCGGGATCGCTGAGCACCGCCTGATCGCACGTGATCTCCTTGAACACCGCGAGCTGGGTGTCGACGGTGCGGGCCTGATGGTGCAGCAGGAAGCCGGACACCCGCTCGCGCGCGCCGGGGGCGCCGGCGATCACCACCACCGGAGAGCGCTCGGCGTAAGCGCCGGCGACCGCATTGACGACGTTGAAGGCGCCGGCGCCGTAGGTCACGACCGCGACGCCGAGTCCGCCATGGTAGCGTGCCGCAGCATCCGCCGCGAAACCGACCGCCGGCTCATGACTGAGGGTGACGCTCGGAAGGACGTTGCTTTCCTCGATCACCTTGAACAGCGGCAGCACGAAATCGCCAGGGATGCCGAAGATCTCGCGGGCGCCATGATCCTTCAGAGCAGCGAGCAGCGCATGAGCAAGAGCGGGCATCCAGACCCTCCGAGTGCAGCTTGGCGTTCATGCGGTGCTACACGATGAGGGTTACACTGCCAATCACGAAGCTGCGCCGCAGCCGGCGCATGAGACGGCGCGCGGCCTCGCCTCGGTGCTTGGCGGGGACGCGATCGTCCGTCAATTGTGAGAGAGCACGAGAGCCTGGGCGGATGCAGGGAACGGTCCGGCGGCCCGCGGCACGGCGAAAGCCGCCGCAAACAGAATGACCGCAGCCACCATCATGCCGAGCTTCATCAAGACCGTTCTGCGATCGGTGATCGGCAGGAACAGGAAGAACAGCAGCACTGCGGCAAATGCGAGACCGAGAATGTAGGACATGATCACCTCCTCCGTGGCCAGGGAGGATGACCGGTACGAGGCATAGTGGACTGTGGAGCGGATCACACAGCGCGGGCCGGGGCTGTCCACCCATCCGCAATGGTAGAATGGGTTCTTTGCGGGCTTGTCGCACGGTGTTGACAATGCCGCGACGAGCATGAGCTGGAAGAGCCGGGTTCACCTCAAGGCTTGGGGCATTCCGAGTAGAACGTGCCGTTGGCGGCCACGAGGCGCTCGAGGCAGTGCCGCTTGTCCGTGACTGTGCCCGCAATCGAAAACTCGAACGCGCGCGCCTTGAGCACGAGCGCGTAACGTCCGGACGTCAACTGCAGATCCGGATCGCGCGGCGTGATCTCGTACATCTGCGGATCATCCTTGAGCGGAGCCGCGCGAAACGGGATCGAGATGTTGCGGATGACCCAGGTCTCGTCCTCGTTGGCGACGACTGGCTTGCCGGACGGATCGAAGCTGGTCGCCTGCCGGACTCGCGCGATCAGCCGAACTTCAACCTTGTCGAACGCGTCAGACGCAGCATCGCGCTGAAACACGATGAAGCGCACACGGCCGTCCGGCAGCGTCGAATCGCTTGGCTTGGTGATCGCCGCCGAAATGGCGACACGTGGATCCGGCACGCGCCCCGGCAGCTGCTGCAACTCGAACATGCGCCCCGCGCTATCGGCATAAACGCCGTAAGCCGTCGGCAGCCTAGGATCTCGCGTCGGCGCGGCAGGTGCTGCAGTTGTTGTTGCCGAGGGGACAGAAGCTTGAGGCAATGACGACGGCGAGGCCGAGACGGAGACAGCCGGTGCCGGCATCGCCTGCTCGCGGACACCGGACACGCGGCCCTGCAAGGCCGCATCGTCACTGCGTGGCGGCGCGCCGACGTGATGCCGATGACGATCACCACAACAAAGAGCAGAACGGCCGCGACGCGCGCGGGCAACGAGGAGAGCAGTCGACGTGCGGCACCGACCGACTCGGTGCCCCCGCTGGCCAGAGCCTCTCGTTCGAAAGAACCGTGTTCGAGGGCCGAGGACGCCTGCGAGCTTTCGATCAGCGAGACGGATAAGCGCGTTGGCTGTGGCGCCTGGGTCGCAAGCAGCGGCTGCTGACGAGGCAAAGTTTGTGGACCGGCCGTCACATGCGTTTCGACTCCGGCGATCGCGACCTCGAGCGCCTGCATCAAGCGCGCCTTTTCTGCCGGATCGTCGGCGGAGAGCTGCTGCAGCTTGTGACGGGCGAGTTCGTAGACGGCGCTGCGCAACTGCTCCGGGTCGCCACTCACGGCGTCGATCGTGCGCGCGAGCACGAGGGCGAATTCGACTTCGGGATGCGCAGCCGCAACGTCCTTCACACGAGGCAGCGAAGGGTCCGCGGTCATGAATCGATCTCGTCGTTCATGGAACTTCACACTCATGTGTTAATCAACATCAGCAGTTCGCGCCTGCGGAACGATCGAAGCTGCCCGAAGGGCCGGATTGCAAGCCGTTCGCCCAGCATCGCACATCTTCGATCTTCTCATTCATTAACATTTTCAAGCACGAAACGCACAAATCCCTTGCATTTGGCGCTGAACAAATCGGCTACCCAAAACGACCAACCCGTGACATAGTCGCGTGCATTGTTCGAGGGCTTCGCGCAACTCGGGTGACAAAATCACATCGCGTCACATGGGCGTTCGGGGTCATCGGTAAATTGATTGAGCATGACGTCGATTATTATTTGGCTTGAGACTTGGGATAGCGAAATGAAGCGTAGTGGACTGAACTATTTCGACGATGCGCATGAGGACCGCTGCGGAATGCAGGGGGCCGACTACCACCTTCAGGAGCAGATTGCGCTCCTGATCGACGAGAACGAGAAGCTGAGGCGCATTGCGGCTGAGCTCGCCAACCAGACGCGACGACATCGCAGATCAAGCCTGAGCTCGAGCTGAGTCCGGGACGCAGACCGCTGCGCTCACCGCAACAGCGAGAGCAGGTCAGGTCGCGTTTCGGCGACGACGCCGACCAGCAGCGCGCGACCAGCCGGAGAGGCGTTACGATAGGCATCCGCGACTTCGACCGGCATGGTGGCGGATCGGACGCTTCCGGGCTGGACGAGCAGTACGGTCAAATCGGCCCGGATCAGGTCAGCGAGCTCAGAATCATCCAGCCGTCTCAGCTGCAGCGCCTTTCGCAGCCGTTCGATTGCCAGTGGTCCTGACGCGGCGGATGTGAAGTAGACCATCTTCATGCTCTGTGCGATCGAGGCATCCTCGACCCCGGCGCGCTCCAGAAGCGCGACGCGCGCGAGCCATAGCCGTGGCTGCAGGGGCTGCTCGCTCAGGGCGCGGACGATCGCCTGCTGGGCATGCTCGATGCGGAAGATCAGACCGGCGCGATCCTCCGTCGCGGCGATACGCAAGGCGGCATCAACAGCCATCGCGGCCACCGCGGCATCCGGCGCCGGGTCCAGCGCGTTCAACGCTGTAGAAAGCAGCGAGCCTCGGTTCGGCAGAGCGACCATCTCGCGCGACGCAAGAGCCAGCCAGATCTTTGCCGCCGCGACGCTGACCACCGCGAGCATGATCAGCGCCGGCATGACGCGCAGCATCTGCGCGCGCAGCGAGCGCCATAGGAAACGCTTGGCGTGGGAGGCAACGACCGGCACGACGACTACCCCGATCTGCCGACGGTGCGAATATCAGTCGTGTGGCCGCGGATGACGAGCACGGCCAGACGACCCGTTGCATAGGCGCCGACGTCGATATTGATGCGATGATCGCGAATGTCGGGCTCGCGAACCGGCGTGTGGCCGTGCACGACCACCTTGCCGAAATCCTCGGTGCTGCTGAGGAACGGCTCTCGGATCCACATCATGTCCTCTTCGCTCTGCTCGGCGAGCGGGACGCCCGGTCGAACCCCGGCGTGAACGAAGAGGAAGTCGCCGCAAGTGAAGGACGGCCTCAGCGCCGCAAGGAAGTCGGCATGCGCGCGTGGCAACGCCTGCGCCAGCGACCTGCGCAGCTCCGCGCCATCCACGTTGGTCCGCGGCACGAGAACATCGTAGGACATCAGCGTGGTCGAGCCACCAAGACGGAGCCAGTCGGATACGAGGTCGTCACGACGCAACACGTCGCTCAGGATCGCCTCGTGATTGCCCCGGACGAATGCGCTCGGGTGACGACGCGCGCGGGCGAGCAGCAGATCGAGCGTGCGGCGCGAATCGGGACCGCGATCGATGTAGTCGCCGAGGAACACATGGATGGCGCGCTCCGGGCGCGTCCGCGCGATGTCCTCGTCGATCAGCGCGAAGGCATCCGCCAGCAGATCGGCGCAGCCATGGATGTCGCCAATGGCATAGAGAGCAAGACCGTCGGGAATCCGCGCGCGCTGATCGACGCGCGACAACAGCCTGCTAAACATGCGAGCCTACCGTCGGGCCTGTCACCCGTGCGCGCCGTCGCGGCCGGTCAGCGGTACCAGCCCGTATAGGCACCCCAATATCCAACCCCACCATACGGACCATAGGCTCCATACAGAGCCATGCACGAATAGCGATCCGGGCAACCCCAACGGCGATGACGGATGGTCCGCGAATAGACCTCATGTTCCGTGACGACTTTCACATAGCGCGCCTCGCGGCGGGGAATCGGCGCGTCTGCCGCCGAGGCCGCGGTCATTCCGGAGACGCCGAGCAGCGCGCCAATGGCCAGGCTGGCTGCGCCCGCGGCAAGCGACTGGCGAAAGTGAGCGCATGACGGCATCGGCTTCTCCTGCAATGAACGGGGCTCTGTTACGAATGTTTAACATGTCGAGATCGGGAAATCTAACGTCGTGGCAGGCGAAACTGAGCAGCCGGCGTCTCGGACGCTCCTGAAGTAGATCGGCGACGGCTCGACTTGATCCGCTTCGCCGCGATCTCCGCCCCGCCCGCGCGGCTGCCGCCTTTGGCGGGCATGGTCTCCGCTCGCTCTGCGGTCGCTCCGCCCGTGTCCGCGCCGGCCTTGCCGCGCCGCTCCCATGGCGGCAGCATCCGTCCGGGCCAAAAGCGGCGCGACGGCGGCCGCGGCGGCTCCGCTGCGAGCAGGCTGCGCATCTTGGGCACGCAGACGCGTTCGGCATCGAAATGCTCGATCACATAGCGCCGCGCAGCCTCGCGCATTGGCTGCATGCGATCGCGATCCTTCAGCGCTGCCGAGACCCGGTCGGCGAGTTCGTCGACGGCGTGGAATGGAACCAGCATTCCGTTGTCGCCATGCTGCAGCACCTCACGCACCGGAGCCGTGTCGGAACCGATCACGACGCAGCCGGCGCTCATGGCTTCCAGCATCGACCATGACAGCACGAATGGATAGGTCAGATAGACGTGCGCGGACGACACTTGGAGGGTGGTCAGGAACGTCTCGTAAGACACGCGTCCCATGAAATGGACGCGCGACAGATCGAGCTGCGATCTGACCTCGTTGAGGAACGTCGTCTTCCAGTTGGTGCCGGCGGGCGGTGCGAGGCCATAGGACAGGCCATCGCCGCCGATGATCACGACCTGAGCCTGCGGTCGCCGCGCCAGGATCTTCGGCAGAGCCCGCATGAAGATGTGGTAGCCGCGGAGCGGCTCCAGATTGCGTGCGACGAACGTCACGACCTCGTCGTTGCGGTTCAGCTCACGGCCATCGGGCAGACGCAGACGCGCGAGCGGCTTGGGCTTCACCAGTGCCGTATCGATGCCCTCATGCACGATCTCGATCTTGTTCTGATACTGCGTCGGGAACGTCGAATGCTGCCATGACGTCGGCGACACGCCGATATCGCAGTCCTCCAGAGCCAGCAGAGTCGTCGCGTTCTTGAGGTGGAGGCCGATATGGCCATCGAGGCCCGGCGTCGGAAATTCCGGATCGAATCCGAGATCGCGGCCCTGCGCGCCGTAGAAGAACTCGCAGTACAGAATGATGCGCGCCTTTGGAAACATCGTTCGCAGCGGCAGCGTCTCGCCCCAGCCGGGATGCGCGAGAATCACATCGGGAGAAAAGCCGGAGGCTGCGAGACTCGACAGACTGTACAGCACCTGCTCGGCCCGCCGGCATTCGAGATCGAAGCGCCGTGCAAACGGATGCGTTGCGGACACGTCCGCGCCGGCCAGCGCATATTTGAGCAGACGAACGGACGGCATGGGCTGCGCATTCGCCGCGCCGATCGCCACGAGCTCGTTGCCCGGCTCCTTCGCCAGCGCCGCGGCGAGGTTGCGATATTGCGCCGGGAAATTGTTATGAACGAACAGAACTTTCATCGGGCCATCTCCTCGCTGGCGCGCCCGATTCGAAAGCAAATGCGTCTCTCGATGCGTGCAATCACCTGCAAAAACGGATGTCCAAAAATTTCGCCCGGGCTTTCACTATAACGAACATTTCCGGGCGCGAAGTGTGAAGTATGTGATATTATGCAATACGGTAAAGCGGCATGGTCGATTTGTCATGCCCATCGGACGCTGCGTGAATGACACTTGGCACGGGCGGGAGTAAAGAATGAATCGCGGCACAGACCTTGACCAGCAGAAAGTCGTCCAGCTCGACCGGGGCCTGTTCTTCGTCAGCTACAAGAGCGCCGAGGATATGACGGCGCCGCCGCGGGTGATGGTGGCCCCGGCGCCCGGCCATGAGCGCCGGATCGAGCTTGTGCTGCATCCCGACGCTGATGAAGCCGTGCTCTGGCAACCCAATTCGTCCCTCGTCGTACGCGTCGAGGCGCCGGCGACCTTGCTGGTGCAAGTCCTGCCGATGCGTCATGGCGGCTCGCGCGCCGCCGCCGTACGGATTGAACCGATTTCGCCGGGCAGTCCGCCGACGCTGACGCGTAGCGCGATGGCCTACGCGCCGGCTGCGGCGGCGCCCGCGCCGGCTTTGACCCAGGATGTCGGCCCCGGTCTGCGCGTGCTGGCTCATGTCGCCGGCATCGGCGACGTGATGGTCGGCCAGAATGGTTGGATCGCCGGCCCCACCGCCCCCTCGCGGGTGGAGGGCATCATGCTTGATTGGCCGGACATGCCGCCGGGCGTCGATATCCGCTACGCCGTCCAGTCCGCCAATGCACCGGCCAACAGCAAGATGGTTCCGCTCGGAACCTTCGCCGGAACGCGCGGCCGCGCGCTGCCGATCACCGGCATCGTGCTTGAGATGCATGGAGCCAACGATCTGCAATTCGTCGCCGAGGCCGTGTTCCTGAGCGCGCCGACGCTCCGGGCGATCGGCCGTCGCGTCGTTCTCTCCGGCCCGACCGGGCGCGAGCCGCTGGTCGGCTTGCGCATCAATGTCGAGGGCGCGCAGCCGGCCGACGAGCCCATTCCGGTGCAGCCGGAGCCGACCAAGGCGAGCCGCAAGGAGACGTCATCCGGCCGGGTGCGCGTCTTCCGCAGCCGTCCACGCCAGGATGTTCCCGCCGCAGGATCGGCGCGCTAGGTTCATTTATGGTCGTTTGGACTTCGATCGGCTGGGCTTCGGCCTGACGGCCAAAGGTGTTCGTCATGGACGGGGCGATATCGGAGCTGGCAAGGCCGGCGCGCCATCACTTGCGCCTGGAACGGCTGGCCGCGAAGGCGCTCGCGGCCGAGGACTTCATTGCATCCTTCAGATATGCCGATCGCCGCTGCCGGATCGACCCTCCGCCGCTCGCGCATTGTTTCGTGCTGCGCGCCGAGGCTGCATGGCGCCTCGGCCAGCGCGACGCCGCGCTCGCGGACATTGCCCGGGCGCTCCAGATCTCACCGCATGACATTGGCGCCAACCGCCGCTTGTTGGCGTGGGCCGATGACGATGGCCGGCGTCAGGCCGCCCGGGAATTGCTAGCCTCCGACACGGGCAATTCCAGCCTGCGATCGGCCATGGCCGTCCTGCGCGAGGCGGGAGAGAGATGCTGGGCGGCACTGTCGATCTACGATTCGGAGATCGTCGGATGGGTCGCCTGGAGCGGCGACGCCGAGATCGAAGCCAGCCTCAACACCGCCGACGGCTCGCTCACCAGCGTGTTGGACGCAGACCCCTTTCATCCGCTCGCCACCAGCAGGATCCAGGCAACGGCCCTGCGCCTCCGCCGCGCTCCGTCCAGCGCCGCGCAAACCCTGACGCTGCGGCTCGATCGGCGGATCTTTCGCACCTATCGCCTGCCTCCGGTCGCTACGCCGCCACTTCGTCCGCGCCCTGCCTCTCCTCCGGCCGAACGCCGGGATGTCGACGCCAACGACAGAGCCGTCCCGACGGTGATCGTGCCGGTCTATGGCGATGTAGACGCCACCATCGCCTGTCTGGATAGTCTCTGCCGCGCCCGCGCCGTCGGCAGCCAGCGCGGCGCCAAGGCGCCCTTCCAGATCCTGGCCGTCGATGACGGCAGCCCGGAGCCGGCGCTCAAGGCTCACCTGCAGGCGCTCGCGGCGCTCCAGGACATCTCACTGTTGGTCAATGCGACCAACCAGGGCTTCATCGGCGCGGTCAACCGCGCTCTGGCGCAGGTCCCGCAAGGCGACGTGGTGCTGTTGAACGCCGACACGGTGGTGCCGCCCGGCTTCGTCGAGCGGCTCATGGCCACTGCCTATTCGGCGCCGGACATCGGCACGGTCACGCCGCTCTCCAACAACGGCGAGTTCTTTTCCTTTCCGCTGCCCGACACTGCGAACGCGATGCTGCCGGAGCCGGAAATCATTGCGCGGGACAAGGCTGCCGAGCAGGCGAACACCGCCGAGGCGGTGGACATGCCGAGCGGCATCGGCTTCTGTCTCTACATCAAACGCGCCGTGCTCGACCGGATCGGCCCGCTGTCGGAGAGCTTCCAGCGCGGCTATCTCGAAGACGTCGATTTCTGCCTGCGCGCCCGGACCGCCGGCTTCCGCAACGTCTGCGCGCCGTCGGTCTATGTCGGGCATCACGGCTCGCTCTCGTTCCAGATGAGCAAGCGCGCTTTGGTCTTGCGCAATTTCGACATCCTGGACCGGCGCTTCCCGAGCTACCGCGCCGAATGCCGCGCGATCGAGACGGCTGACCCGCTCCGCTTATCCCGCGCCGCGCTGGAGGCGATGCTTCCGGCGAGGGAGCGCCATCCGACGCTCATCGTGGCCGGACGCGGCGCGTTGCGGCCGATCGCGGAGGCACGGGCGCGACAGTTGATCAACAGCGGCGAGCATGCGGTCATCCTCAGTCCGCAACAGGCCCGGCTCACCTTTCGACTCGCCGCAACTGACGGCGAGGTGCCGCAGTCTCTGCTGCTGCGCTTCGACTCGCCGAGCGCGATCGCCGAGGCGGAAGGCGAGATCGCGCGTTTGCGTCCGGCGCGGATCGAAGCCATCGATCCGGCATGTCCGACCGCGGTGACCGACATCGCCCGCCGCCTCGGCGTTGCGCTGGACCGTTGGCTGACGACGGCCGATGTGCCCGCGATCGCGGGGCTCAGCAATGAACGCGTGCTTGCTCCGAGCGAGGCGGCGCTCCGCTATGCCCAGAGTCGCAAGGAGCAAGGACGGCCGACGTCCGGACGACAGGAGCGCATCATCCGCGCGGACGGCTGGTCGGTGCATCCACTGGCGCTGGCCGACGCCGAGCCGGAGCGGCCCTGTTCCCTCGTCGTGATCCCCACCGGCCCATCGAGCCAGGCCTGGCAGGCGATCCGGGCCGTCGCCCACCAGATCCGCGCATCGGGCAAGCCGATCCCGATCGTGGTCGCCGGCGAGACCCTCGACGACAACAGGCTGATGTCCTTCCCGAACCTCTTCGTCACCGGCCCGGTGGCCATTGAAGAGTTGCCGGACTTGCTCGCGCCGCATAATCCTGGCTGGATCCTGACGGATTTCGAAGTACCGCTGTTCGGCCACCCCCTCGTCGAGGCGGCAAGACTGGCGCCGCGGCCTGTGGCCTATCGCAATTGGGCAGGCGACGGGCTCGAACCGCGGACAGGCGACCTTGCCCTCCCCGGTACGGCCGACGATGAAGCTCTAGCTGCAGCGGTGACCCGCTGGATCACGACATCATGACGACCTTGCGCAGGCAGACCCCACCAGCGCGGCGATCAGCCGCCGCCAAGATCGACGATCTGACGGAGACCAGCCGGCTCGCGCTGCTGGCCGACGGGACGCTAACTGGCTTCGTCGTCGACCCCAACGATCTGGAGCGCCGTTTCACCGTCGAGATTTTGCTCGACGGCGTCGTGGTCGCGACCGCCCATGCCGACAATTTCGTCCCCGAGCTGGCCGGGCTCGCAGCAAGCGATGGTGCCTTCGGCTTTGTGGCCAGCCTTCCTGCGGCGCAGCTCTCAGCCGCCAGCCGCGTGGAAGCGAGGCTTGCAAACCTCGGGACTGCGGTCGGCCATCCCATCGACCTGACCTCTGTCGAGGACGGCGTCGACGATCCGCGTCCCAAGGCGCGGCTGCGCTGGCATGGCGGCCTGCGGGTATCGGGCTGGATCGACAGCCCGGCCGAAGGCGCCCTGGAGATCATGGTCGACGGCGAGGCGGTGGCCCAGGTCCGCGCGGCGATCTGGTCGCGGATCGACGATCCGTCCGATCCGGCTGACGGCCGCAACGTTCGTGCCTTCGATGTGCATCTGCCCGAGCGCTTCGCCGATGGTCGCGTGCACCAGTTGACGATGCGCAAGGACTCGCGTGAGCCGATCCCGGCGAGCACGATGTTCGTGGCCTTTCCCGACGGCCTGGCCGGCACGCTGGAGCGCCTCGGTGAGCTGCCGTCCGAACGCCTGCGCGGCGAGCTCTACGACCAGATCATCCCGTCGTCGCTGCCGCTTGCGAGCTACACACCTTGGCGCGACCGCTTTCCGCTGCCGGCCCCGGCCGAAAGTCAGCTGCAGCTGTCGGTGATCATCGTCGGGCAGACAGGAGCCGAGCGGACGATCGATTCGCTCGAGGCCCAGAGCTACACGCATTGGACGGCCGGAATCCTCGAAGCGCCGGCGCCAGCGCTCGATGCCGATGCGTTCGAGGAGTTTCTCGACGAGGTCGCAGCGGATTCGGATGCCATCGTGGCGCTTGCTGCCGGCGCCCTGCTCGCACCGAACGCGCTCGCCCGAATTGCCGCGGCCTTGGATCAGCATCCCGAGTCCGTCGCGCTTTATGGCGACGTCGACCTGGTCGCATCCGACGGTCAGTTATGGCCGATGGCGTTTTCGGCCTTCGATTACGAACGCATGCTGGAGCAGGGTTACTGCGCGCATCTGTTCGCTCTTCGCACCAATGCCGCCCGCGTTGCACTGGTGGTCCGACCCGACAATCTCTATCGGCTCTTCAATGCGTCATTCGACGTGCCCGGACCGGCCGCAGCCTCGGTGCTGCACCTGCCCGGCTCGCTCGGCACGGTCGAGCGCTTCGACGTCGCGACCGCGAGCCAGCATCTGGCCTCCGCAACTCGGATGCATCTGGAGACGCGTGGTCTGCCGGCCAAGGTGACGGTCAGCGACGGCGACCTGTTTCCGGCGGTCCGCGTCCGCCGCGAGATCGAGCGGCAGCGCACGACCATCGTGATCCCTACCCGCGACCAATTGACGCTGCTGCGGACCTGTCTCGACAGCATCGCGCCCGCCGCGGCGCGCGCCCATGCCGAGATCCTGGTGATCGATAACGATAGCTCGGACCCGGAGACGCTGGCGTATCTTGCCGCGCTGCCCAACCGCGGGATCGCGACCCTCAAAGTCCCCGGGCCGTTCAACTTCGCCCGGCTGAACAATCGCGCCGCAGCGACGCTCGACAGTGACGTCCTTTGCCTGCTCAACAACGACATCGAGGCGCGCGATGATGGCTGGCTCGAGGAGATGCTGACGCGCCTTGCCGAGCCCGACGTCGGCGCCGTCGGCGCCGTCCTGACATGGCCCGGCGGCGTGGTCCAGCACGGCGGTATCGTACTCGGGAGCAATTTCGCCGCCGCGCATGCCTTCACAGACCGCATGGCGGATGATGGCAGCTACCTCGACCTGCTGCGCGTGAGTCATGAGTGCAGCGCGGTGACCGCGGCCTGTCTGGTCACCCGTCGCAGCGACTATCTCGAGGTCGGCGGCATGGACGAACTCCGCTTTCCCATCACCTACAACGATGTCGACTATTGTCTGCGGCTGCGTGAGGCCGGGAAACGGATCGTGCTGACGCCGCATGCCCGTTTGATCCATGCCGAATCGGCCAGTCGCGGCAAGGACCGCCGCGCCGACCGCCGTCATCGCTATGAGCGTGAGCTCGACATGTTGCGCGCACGCTGGGGCGAGCATCTGATCGCAGATCCGCTGTACAGCCCGCTGCTCGCGCGCAACGGCGTGCCCTATGGCGCGTTGGCCTGGCCGCCCGGCGACCGCGAGCCGCGGTTGAACGAGCCGCCACTCGCGCGCGACGTGCCTTCGGGGATCTGAACGACCTTCGCAAAGCAAAACGGGCGGCGCCAGTGGCGCCGCCCGTTTTCTATTGCAGGATCCGGGTCGTCGACTTACGCCGCCGCGCTGTCATCCGCCGAGCCCGGCACCAGCGCCTGGGCACGGGCCGCCAGCATCACGCGCGTGGCGACCGGCACCTGCCGGTGCGACTTGGCGCGCGGATAGGGCAGCTCGTTGATCGGCTTGCCGTTGGGATAGAGCGCCTCGTGCTCGGCCCAATTGTCGAAATGCAGCCGATCGATGTTGTCGACGAAGGTCTCCGCCGGCGTGTTCTCGGCGAGGATGAGCGAGTGGTCCTCGACCTCGACATGGTAGTAGGTGAAGGTCGTCGGCACGTCGGCCTCGCGCACGATCGAGGTGCCGTTGACGAGCGCGCCAGCATGGATCAGGGCACCCTCGACCAGGATCGCATGGTCGGGCGAGACGAGCAGATCGCGCGCCGGCACGTTGTCGCCGAGCGCCCCCGCCTTGATCCGGATCGGCAGCACGCGCAGCTTGTCGGCAAAGCGCAGCGAGATGGTCTGCACGCCCAGCCAGTCGACCGTCGCGACGCTTCCGTCATGCGTGAGGACCTGGTCACCCCGCTTCAGCGTCTCGACGGCGACCTCGCCGTCAGGGGTCCGGATCATGGTGCCGGCGAAGAAGCAGATCGTCGTCTCGTATGACGTGATCTTGAGGTTGCCGTTCGCACCGCCCAGATTTCCCGAGTAAGGGGAGTCCGTCAGAAAATAGTACGTCCCGTTCGGACCTTGGACGATGATGCCGCTGATCGTCGAACCATGATCCTTGGCGTCTGCCACAGCGATGAAATCATAATTGCCCGTGGCAAGATTTCCGACGCTGACATCGGTGACCTTGATCCTGTCGCCAGCGGTCATGTCGTCAGTTGGGGTCGGGTCTTTGACGATGACGCCTCCGCCGACCGCATTGACGATGCTGGTGCTGAGGTTGGCATCCACAATCTTGAATTTTGTGCCAGACAGACTCAACTGATAGGCGTAGTTGAACGTTTCGGTCGCGGCCATAGAAACACCCCATTACTGAAATCGATTGCCGGGATCTGTTATCAATGTGATAAAAGGCGAGCAATTAACATACGCGCTCCGTAAACGATTTGGTAACAATCTGAGACGAATTGCAAAATCAGCGGCCACCAATTACCTCGTATGGATCTGACTAATTGCGCTGAACACCTCGATCTGCCGATCTGTGACGCGCCTGCCCCGTGGCAGTGGCGCAATGTTTTGTTTCCGGTGTTCGACATAGCTGATGATCGGATCGCGTCGCCGAACGACGATTTCAAGGTGTGGGCAACGCAACGCGGCGCCCTCAGCGTGCATCAAGGCGGACCACGGGAGTTGCTCCGCGTCCCGCGCGTCGTGAATGGTCGTACGTTTGATCAGATCGGACTGTGCCTGGTTCGCGCGGGCACGCTGAGCCTCGAAACCCAGGTCGAAAAGCGATCGTGTCCGGCGGGAAGCGTCGGCGTGTTCAGCCTTCGCTACCCCTTCCGTCTTGCGTGGCAGGACGACGAAGCAACGTCGTCGTGCATCACCCTGTGGCTGGCGCCGACACGATTAAGCGGTACGTCCGATGACCGGGTCCACGGCCGCGTCCTCTCCGCCAGCGCTGCTGTCGCAGTGCTCGGCGCCGCACTGCAAACCATCGTCGAGGAGGTGCAGCGCACTGGCCGGCAGGCGCTCGACGACGCGACCGACGGCGTCGCCACGCTGGCGATGAGCCTGCTCTCGGCCGACGTTCAAACAACGAACGATCCATCGTCCGAGCTGGCGTCCTTCGTGACCATCCGCAACTACATCGACGCCAATCTGAACGCGCGCGACCTCAGCGCAGCAACCCTCGCACGCGCCTTCGGCCTGTCGCGCGCCTCGCTGTATCGCCTGTTTGAGCCGGTCGGCGGCGTCGCCAGCTACGTCCGAGCCCGCCGTCTCGAGCGCGTCCGCGAAACGATCAAGGAGCCAGGTCTGCTGAACAGAAGGATCGCCCCCGTGGCCTACGGCACCGGCTTCAAGAGCATCGCCTCCTTCAACCGCGCCTACCGCCAAGCCTTCGGCGAAAGCCCGCGACAATCGCGAAGGGGGGCACAACCGGCACTCGCAGACAGGCGAGCGAAGGAAGGCCTGGGCCTCCTTGCACTTGGGCTGATCGAAATCGGTTGATGCGCCCAGTACCTCTCTGCAAGCAAGAGATCAGCCGCAACCCGAATTAACTTCGACCGAACGTGAACGCGCACCACCTCTGGTATATTTAATTTGAGCACGGCTAAAGCGGATCGTGGACAATCGAGATCATGAGCAGGCCACACGAGTTGATCGAAATAGGTTTAAGGCTGCGCGCCGAGGGCGACTGGACTGGATCGCTTAGGGCGTTTTGCGCTGCGCGAGAGCTTGATCCATCAAATATAAACGTGGTCGTGCAGTGTGCATACAGCCATCTGGAGTTAGGCAATGCTCAGGAAGCACGCTCCACGTTTGAAGACGTCCTCTCGACCGCCCCCCAGAACAGATCCGCGCTCATCGGTATTGCCCGCGCCTATGTACTCGAAAACGATTTTAAGCGCTCCGAATACTCTTGCCGCCAACTACTCGAATTGGATCCCGAGAATGGAGAAGCCAGTCTCGTCCTCGGGCTTGCACTTGCATCCCAGGGGCGCCATGACGATGCTATTTCGGCACTCCAGGCAGCCAGCCGCCATGCTCAAACTCGAGCTCCGGCCCTCAGCCATCTTGTCGACCTACTTGGACGGACTGGTCGAATCGAACAAGTCCTTCAAATAGGCCTCGAACTTGACAGTTCATCCCCGGGCGACCAAGCGGCATTAGCCCTGGTGGCTCGTTTGATGAAAGCGTCAGGGCGAGCGGAGGAAGCCATCTCTTTTCTACGGAAAGCGGTTGCGGGCTCATCCTCCGATGTTAACCTGCAAATAGACCTAGGCCACTGGCTGCGCGACGCGGGCCTCCTAGACGAGGCTCAAGAGCGACTCGAAGCAGTTCTGGGTGAGGCGCCGGATAACCCGAGAGCGCTCAATGCGCTTGCTTACGTATTCCGCAAGCAGACGCGTCTTGATCTCGCAGTTCAGATATTCTTGAGGTTGGCGCGGCTGCAGCCAAAAAATGGGGCTCACCATCACGCGCTAGGCGTAACTATGCGCGAGCTTGGCGATCCTCACGCCGCAATAGAGCATCTTTCTATCGCCAAAGAATGCGACCCTCGCAACGTAAATGCCTGGACCGAGATTGGAAAGGCGCTTCGACAACTGGGAGACACCGAGGCAGAAATAGCCGAGTACAAAAAGATCCTATCAGAATGGCCTGAGCACGGCCCCACAAGACTAGCCCTCGCGAACGCCCTTAAAGCAGCCGGCCGACCTACCGAAGCACTGGACGCGTTTATAAAGGCAGAGGCGACCATCGGCGACTCCAACCTCCTTTTGGAGATTGGACACCTTGAGATGCAACTAAGCAATTATGAAGATGCAGAACGCGTCTTTCGCAGCGCTTTCTCACGATGCCGGAACAAGGCAAGCGCGAGGACAGGGTTAGGACAAGCGTTGTATCGGCAGGGCAAACTACTTGAGGCAGAAGTCGAGCTGAAGCAGGTTTTGACAGTTGATCCAGAAAACGTCGGAGCTCTGGTTGCGCTTGGACAAATAGCTACAGCACGACACGGCTTGGAAGACGCAGAAGCGCTTTTTTGCGCAGCGCTAGCCAAGAGGTCCGATCACATCGGAGCTCTTAATGGCCTTGCGCAGGTTTATCGTCGACGTGGCGATCGCCCGGCTGCGCTGAGTATATTTCGACGTATTAGCGCGATCGATACTTCAAATTTCGACCGCCGACTGGATGTTGCCACCGAGCTTATTGAGCTCGGCCGTTATGTCGAAGCCACCGAGATTGTGATGGCCATACTGGAGGAGTATCCGCGAAACTCAAAAGCGCTTATGACGCTTGGGTTCAATTTACGCCGGCAAGGGTTCCGCAATGATGCACTTCGGACATTTATGGAGATTATTGCAATAGATCCGCAGAATGTTCAGGCGGCGCTGGCGGTTGCGGTCGAGGAAAGGTCGTTCGGTCGAATTGATTCAGCAACGCAATGGCTAGAACGCGCCTTGTCAATTGATGGCCGTCATGTTGGGGCTCTACTGGAGCTAGCCGACATTCTGGCACAAAAGGAGAAATGGGCAGAAGCCGAAGAGCTCTATGGAAGCGCGCTACATCAGCACCCAACCAATGTCTCATGCTGGCTGGGCAAAGCGCGCGCGCTATTTGCGGCGGGATCTCGCGACCAGGCGATGAGGACGCTCGACGATGGAATAGCGAAGCTTGGACTTGCACCTGAACTCACCGGATTGAAGGTCGAATTCCTCCGCCAGCTTCGAGATTGGATCAGCGCCGCAGACATCCTTGCCAATTTACCAAGAGAGCTCCGGTCGAACTTCTTGCTCTGGTCTCATCAAGTTCAACTCGCGACGGAGCTAGGCGAGTACGAGCACGCTACGCAATTGCTTTCGGAATCGCCCGCGTCGAATCCCGTTGAAGAATCACGTACTGCGCTGCTGCGCGGGCGGGTTGCCGAAGCGATGTTCAGGTATCCGGAAGCTATAACAGCGTATAGAGAAGCGCGAGACTTGCACCCTCCAGGGCCAGCAGCACACCACGAGCTGGCTCGGGCAGCCTTGATGGATCTGGATGTCGACACAGCACGCGCCGCTCTGCAAAAGTTCACCGAACTATCGAGGGGATCCCTGACGCTCAAGAACAAATCGTTGAGTCCTTCGCAGAATCAGGTAGGCCAAATGATCGATGAGTTCTCGCTGGACTCGGAAGCGCTCGCTTCGCTGCGACGCGCGAAAGAACTCCAAGGCGAGCCTCGCATGGCAGCTCTCCGAGATCTCATACTCAAGCACCCCGATTATACCGCCGCCGCAATTTTTGCGGCTGTGGATCTGCGCCGCGCTTACCGCTCGATCGTGACGGGCGAAGGATCTCCTGGCCTGTCGTCAAACATCCCTGCTCGTATTGTTCAATTTTGGGATCACGAGCCTCCGCAGGACGTGGTCGAGCTTATGCAGACTTGGAAGACATTGAATCCGGCCTTTGATTTGATCCGCTTCGATGATTCCGAGGCAACGGGTCTCATCGAGCGCGATCACGGCGATGAGGTGCTGTCGGCCTATAAGCGGGCACGGATGCCGGCCCAGAAAGCCGACATCTTCCGTCTTGCCTATCTGGCGACCCATGGCGGAATCTACGCCGATGCGGACGATCGCTGCCTTGCGCCGATTGACACGTTTGTATCTCCGCGTGCGACCCTGGTCGTCTATCAGGAAAGCTACGGCTCGATCGGAAACAACTTCATCGCGGTAGCGCCACGTCATCCAGTAATCTTGCGTGCGCTGCGCCTGGCCGTCACGGGACTCAATCGCGGCGACCACGACCTTGTCTGGCTGGCGACTGGCCCCGGTTTGCTGACGCGGGCATTCGCCCAGGAATGGACTGAGGACATGTCGGAGCAGCTGCTCGCGAGAACCCAGATCATGAGCCTCGGCGCGCTGCAGCGGGTGATCGGCATCCACTGCCCGGTCCGCTACAAATCGACCGACCGGCACTGGAGCCGGCAGGCCTTCGGGCGCAAGAAGCGCCGCGCCTGAGCGCCGTCAGCGCAGGCTCGGCGCAACCTCGTCGAGCTCGCGCGCCAGCGCCTCCTGCCAGGTCGGCGGCACGATGCCGTAGGCCGTCGACAACCGCGACAGATCAAGCTGCGAATTCGCCGGCCGCTTCGCCTTGGTCGGGAAATCCGCCGTGGTGATCGCCTCGACCGCCGCGGCCTTCACCGCAATGTCGCGCTGGCGCAGGCCGTCGACGATGGCGCTGGCGAAGCCGTGCCAGCTGGTCGCGCCGGAATTGGTCAGATGCACGAGACCTTCGGCCTTGGCGAACGCGGCCGGCAGGTCAGCCGTGCCCTGCGCCAGGATCGCCGCGATCGCTTGCGCGATGCTGCGCGCCGAGGTCGGCGTGCCCTTCTGGTCCGCAACGACCCGCAGGCTCTCGCGCTCACGCGCCAGGCGGATCATGGTGCGCATGAAATTGGCGCCTTCGGACGCGAACACCCAGGCGGTCCGCACGATCAGATGCGGTCCGCCGGCGCTGCGCACCGCTTCCTCGCCCGCGAGCTTGCTGCGGCCATAGGCCGACAGCGGGCCGACCGGATCGTCCTCGCGCCAGGGGCGCTCGCCGGAGCCGTCGAACACGTAATCGGTCGAGACGTGCAGCAGCGGCACGCGCCGCCCCGCCGCCCATTGTGCGATCACGCCCGGCGCGCGGCCGTTGATCGTCATCGCGAGTTCGACCTCGTCCTCGGCGCGGTCGACGGCGGTATAGGCGGCCGGATTGAGGATGAGATCCGGCGCGAACCGATCCAGCGCGCTCGCGAGGCTGGCCGGCTGCGCCAGATCGAACTCCGCGCGCGGCGGGCAGAGCAGCTCATCCGCGCCACGGGCCGACAACACCTCGCGCAATGCGCGACCGACCTGTCCGCTGGTTCCGGTGATCAGGATGCGCATCAGATCTGCCCGTAAACCGGAAGATTCTTGGCATCCGCCAGCAGCGGCGCCTCGGCGTCCTTCGGCGACAGTTTCGGCTCGGCGACGCCCCAGTCGATGCCGATCGCCGGATCGTTCCAGCGCACCGACATCTCGTCCTTGGGGCTGTAATAGTCATCGCATTTGTAGAAGAAGTCCGCGCTCTCCGAGAGCACGACGAAGCCGTGGGCGAAGCCGCGGGGAACCCAGAGCTGGCGGCGGTTCTCGTCGGACAGTTCCACGGCGACGTGCTTGCCGAAATGCGGGCTGCCGACCCGGACATCGACCGCCACATCCAGCACCCGGCCCCGCATCGCGCTGACCAGCTTGCCTTGCGTGTTCGGGTTCTGCAGGTGCAGCCCGCGCAGCACACCATAGGACGAGCGGGACATGTTGTCCTGCACGAACGGCCCGACAATACCCAATTCACGGTATCGGGCAGCCTGGAACGTCTCCAGGAAGAAGCCCCTGTGATCACCGAACAGTTTGGGTTCGAGAATGATAACTTCCGGAAGGTCGGTTCTGATGACGTTCATTGGCAACGCTGAAAATAAGGGGTCACACCAATTTACCCTATCCCTATATCTAACTTGTGCAACGCACGTCATCTGTTAACTTAACATTTATTGCTCACCGAGAGGCGCCATGAAAGGCATCATTCTCGCCGGCGGCACGGGCTCGCGCCTGTACCCGGTGACAACGGTTGTTTCCAAGCAATTGCTGCCGGTGTTCGACAAGCCGATGATCTATTATCCGCTGTCGACGCTGATGCTGGCCGGCATCCGCGACATCCTGATCATCTCGACCCCGCTGGACAAGCCGCTGTTCCAGCGCCTGCTCGGCGACGGCCACGAGATCGGACTGCGCTTCCAATACGCGACCCAGGAGACGCCACGCGGGCTTGCGGACGCCTTCATCGTCGGCCGCGAGTTCATCGGCAACGATTCGGTCGCGTTGATCCTCGGCGACAACATCTTCTACGGCCACGGCCTGCCGAGCATGCTGTCGAGCGCCTCGTTCCGCAAGAAGGGCGCGACCGTGTTCGGCTATGTCGTCAACGAGCCGCAGGCCTATGGCGTGGTCGAGCTCGACGGCACCGGCAAGGCGCTGTCGATCGAGGAAAAACCCAAACAGCCGAAATCCAACGTCGCTGTCACGGGCCTGTATTTCTACGACAACGATGTGGTGAGCATCGCCGCCGACGTCAAGCCGTCGGCGCGCGGCGAGATCGAGATCACCGACGTCAACAACGCCTATCTCAGGCGCGGCGACCTCTATGTCGAGGTGCTCGGCCGCGGCTTCGCCTGGCTCGACACCGGCACCCATGCCTCCCTCGTCGAGGCCAGCCATTTCGTGCAGATCCTCGAGCAGCGCCAGGGCCTGCGCATCGCCTGCCCCGAGGAGATCGCGCTGCGCCAGGGCTACATCTCGCTGGAGCAGTTCGACAAGGTCGCCGCCAAGACGGCCAAGAGCAGCTACGGCGAATATCTGCAATCCGTCTCCCGCTCCTTCCACCGCTGACGCCAGGAGGCATCGATGCGTTTCAAGGGCTCGACCATCTTCGTCACCGGCGGCGCCGGCTTCATCGGCTCGGCCGTGGTGCGGCACCTCCTGCGCGACACCCATGCGCGCGTGGTCAATATCGACAAGCTGACCTACGCCGCCAATCTCGATTCGCTGCCCGGCGCGGTCGGCAATCCGCATTACGCCTTCGAGCAGGCCGACATCTGCGACGCCAGCGCCTTGCGCAAGCTGTTCGACAAGTACCAGCCGGACGCGGTGATGAACCTCGCCGCCGAGAGCCATGTCGACCGCTCGATCGACGGCCCCGGCGAGTTCATCCAGACCAACATCGTCGGCACCTTCACGCTACTGCAGGAGACGCTGCGCCACTTCCGCACGCTGTCGCCCGAGAAGCGCGCGGGCTTCCGCTTCCTGCACATCTCGACCGATGAGGTGTTCGGCACGCTCGGCGACACCGGCCTGTTCACCGAGACCACGGCTTACGCGCCCAACTCGCCCTATTCGGCGAGCAAGGCCTCGTCCGACCATCTGGTGCGGGCCTGGCGCGAGACCTACGAGCTGCCGACCATGATCACCAACTGCTCGAACAATTACGGGCCGTATCACTTCCCCGAGAAGCTGATCCCGCACATGATCATCAAGGGCCTCGGCTTCGAGAAGCTGCCGGTCTATGGCGACGGCCAGAACATCCGCGACTGGCTGTTCGTCGAGGACCACGCCAAGGCGCTGACCCTGGTGGTGGAGCGCGGTGCGGTCGGCGAGACCTACAATGTCGGCGGCCGCAACGAGCGCACCAACCTGCACGTCGTCGAGACCATCTGCGACCTGCTCGACGAGGTCGCCCCATCTCCGCAGGGCGGCCGCCGCCAGCTGATCAGCTTCGTCACCGACCGCCCCGGCCACGACCGCCGCTACGCGATCGACGCCTCCAAGCTGGAGCGCGAGCTCGGCTGGCGCGCCGAGGAGAACTTCGAGACCGGCATCGCCAAGACCGTCCGCTGGTATGTCCAGGAGAAGCCGTGGTGGCAGGCGATCCTGCAGCGCGGCTATCAGACCGAGCGGCTCGGCCGCAAGGCAGCGCATTGATCCTCCGATGACGCGCGTCGCTTCACAGCAAAGACACATGCCGCCGCGCCCTCGCTTACCGAAATCACCTATTGTGCCGACGCCTACAGCTGCGCCGAAGGCGCGAACGCCCTGGTCATCGTCACGGAGCGGCGGGAATTCCGGGCGTTGGACTTCAAGCGGATCAGGCCTACGATGAAAACACCGATCGTGGTGGATCTGCGCAATGTTTATCGGCCAGAGGAGATGCATATGCTCGGTTTTCAGTATAGTAGCGTCGCACGGCTGATCCAGTCGTCTGTGCTGTAACGACAGGCGTGCCGCTGAGACAACCTCGTCAAATCATGTTAGATTAGGGTTTCAATGCATGGGGCCAGTAATTGTGGACATTCAGAATCTTGAGAAAATGTTTGAAGCAGCAAACGACGCAGGCTTCAAAGGCCGAGCAATCTCCGAGTACAAGCGCATAAGGGGCTGGGTTGGAGATCGAATTAATCTCGATACAGCCAGAGTGCTGGATTTCGGGTGCGGTCAAGGCATTGCCGCCGCCTCGTTCGCCCTCAGACATCCGAAGGCGCAGGTGACTGGCTTCGACATCGAGCCGGTCAACCAGCAACAGCTTGCCAACATTTATCGAGCGCAGTCCGGATTATCGCTTCCACCGAATATTTCGTTTACATCCGCGCATCCCGGTGAAGTTCCTCCCGGCGAGCAACCGTTCGACCTAATCTATGCTTGGTCCGTGTTTGAGCATGTCAGAGAAGACGTCATGATCGACCTATTCTCAAGCTTGAAAAAGCGACTAGCTCCGAACGGCCTCCTTTTTGTTCAGGTCAACCCACTCTACTTTTCACCGCAGGGCTCGCATCTCTACAAGTACTTCAAATCACCCTGGCACCATCTGATTTTGTCCCTCGACGAACTTCGCGAAGGTGTTCTGTCCGCAGAGTTCCAACCGACCGAAACGCGCGAATGGCGCCAATTTCTAGAACTAAATCGGCTGACCGCCCAAGATATCATCGGTCGAGCCGGAGCCGCTGGATTGAAGAGATTAAGGGATCAGTTCTTCCAAACTGATCAGATACCCCCTCCTCGATTGGCGCGCGTTTACAATCCTGACGTGCTACGAACGACCGAGTTTATGGCACTCTTCGAGTGACTGTGAATTGATCGGTCCCAGCACGAGCAGCCAGACCTGGCACGGTGGGACAGTGGAAGAATCGACAAGCAGGGTCCGCTGCCATATGGCGCAAATATCTTTTCGTTCTGATGCTCTACCCGCGCTGACGACGTTGGGATGGCTTAATCGCAGCCGGCTCGTCTTGCTCGGCGTCATTCTCACGCTTGGCCTATATAGTTCGGCATCTCAGGCGTTTGAAAATGACTCCAACCCTATAGTCGATCTCGATTTCGACGAAAAATACTCGATCGATCAGGTCAGCACGAAGGAGGCTGCGAAGAAGCCGCTATACTTTTATCTTCAGAAACGAAACGGAGGATATCCACAGGTCGATCCATACCGCTTCACGGTTGACATCGGCACCGATTTCCAAACCTGGCTAGACCATCGAGTACCGCCCAGCTCGAAGCGAAGCGATGATCGCTCTCTGGCACTAGAAATCACAGCCCACATAAACGAGAACGTCAAGGACAAGATCCTGGTTAGCCCGGTGGCGCACAATGGGCCAAATCACATGACGGTGGCAGGAGAGGCGAGCAAGCGTTTCATCTCATTCGACTTCTTACTGGATCCGAACTATGAGGCGCCCAACGGTTGGGCACTCCACTTGCAGGCATGGCAGTGTTGCAGCGGTCACCCGCCATTTGCGATTAGAGTAACCCCGAGCCAGATCAAATCGGCGCCAATAGAATTCAACTTCGTTGTGACCAACGATAGCTTAGAGCGCGACCAATTCGGCGTCCCAAGATCTATCTTCAAAACGCAAATCGCGCGTGATCGCTGGTATCACATGGCTCTCGAACTGGAGCCTCGCCCTGTTGGCAGTAAAGAACCAGGACGAATTGTCGTATGGTTGAATGGCTCCACACTTTTCGATTGGAGAGGCTTCTGGGGCTTTGAGCCGAACGAGAATTCGCCCTACACGAGAGGGCTTGTCAGAGACGCAATAGGAATCGATCTGGGTGTTTACCGACGCCGGCAAGCGACAACCCAGACCATATTGTTCGATCACATCAAGTTTGGCCCCACCCTTTCGAGCGTCGTGTCAAAGTAGCGCCCGCTCAATACAGAAGCTAAAGTAGGTATCAGGATCGATCGAGATGTACTTATACACCCAATCTCGCTCCCTACAGAATTTACTCGTCGCCTGAATAACTCCATAGACGTGCGGGGCAACGATGTTGCCCGAGCAGAAGTCGTGACCTCCGATGAGGCCGGCCGGCTTCATCTTAGGCAGACAAAGATTGAGTTCCTGTAGAGTTAAGTCATAAGCGTGCGTCGTGTCGATATAGACAAAATCGAAATATCCGTCAGGGAAGCGGGAGAGGGCCTCGACGGAGGTGCTGCGATTTATCTCCACCATACCCGTTGCAATCGCGGCTGAGAACGTTTCCTGTACTACGGAGAGTCCACCCGCAAACCGATCATCGTTCCAAGCATCGACAAGGTGCAGCTTCCTCGGCTGAAGCCGTTCGATGATTTCGCGACTGAAACTGCCAGAGGCAACGCCGATCTCAGCGACGACTCCTCCTTTGGGTAACTCGTCCAACATGTGCAACCTCGTCGGGACGACACGGCAGTGTTGCGTATGCACAACATCCAATGGCTCGCCTCGGATCCGATCCACTTCCCCCTGCCGCCTCTGTTGAGCCTTTTCCACGAGACGCCCTTTCATTATGGCGAGCAGGTCCGCTCTCGATCAGATCTTTTCAAAGACGCTCATCGGTACAAATGTGTAGTCGACGGCTTTGCTCGTGTAGACCTCATCAGACTGTAAACGGAAGCCTGCGCTCGCCATCAATTTTTTCAAACGGTCTGAGGCAGGCTGCCACTCTATTGCGCCATCCGCGCGAATTTGAACGAGAGCAGTACCGCCGCGCATGACTAGTCGCTTCAGTTCGCGCGCAGCCAATTCGAGGTCGTCAAGCGCTGGGGTGCATCTGAGCAGAGCGAGATGGAACGACATGGCCCGATTTGGCAGACGTCCGTTCGACTTGAGCTCTCCGATCATGTCCTTCATCGACATTCGCGCCCCCTGAAACTGCCGTCCCCACTCCTTCTCCATCGCACCGTGCAACCCAACTCCCAGTGCCGGCAACCGACGGTACATAAGGATGCTATCGCTCAGCCAGCGATAGACCGTCCGGTCCTCCGGCGTGCAGCCGCAAGACGGGCAACAGTCCGCGGCGACGAACGCCTCACCATACCAGTCACAGAGATTGCAGTGCTTTAGCCGGCCATTCGCGACGGCATCATAGCGGGCAAGTTCGTCAGGGAGGACCGGATGTGCGACCATGACGGTCTCGTCGAACCGCTGTGAGAGCGTCGGCCGGCTCTTGTTGAACAGCGCCAGCATGCCCGGCACGGTGCCGAGCTTCCAGCCGCGGCTTTCGGCGTAATAGCTGTATTCGACGTCGGTGTAGTTGTGCGGAACGTCGTCGCTAAAGCCGCCGATCTGGTCGACCATCTTCCGGCGCATGCCGAACAGTCCTCCCTGAACATGGCCGAAGAGGCGGGTGGGATTCTCCTTCGCGAACTCCTTGTTGCGGAACTTCGGGAACAGCTCGATGCCGGTCGGAAGCTGCGCGCCGTGCAGATAGGTGGGTGAGTAGCCGATGGTGCCGACGAGGCCGGCCTCCGGTTGCTCCTCCAGGGCATGCACGACGGTGATTTCCCAGCCGCGCGCGAAGCTGACGCCTTCCTTGCCGCAGATGTAGATCGCGTAATCGCTGGTCCCCTGGGCCAGCGCGGCGTTGGTGCCAGGGCCGACCATCGCATTGACGTTGTTGTGGATGACCGTCACGCGCTCCTCGGCCTGCCACAGCGCATCCAAATATTCGGCGACCGGCTCGCGGCGGCTCTGGTTGTCGCAGATGATCAGATGATAGGGCAGCGACGTATTCTCCAGGATGCGCTGCACGACCATCTTCAGCTCGGCCAGGTTGTTCCAGGACACGATGATGATGTCGATCGTCTCGTTGCGCCAGACCCGCGTGAGGACCCGCGTCAGCCTGACCACGTCATGCCGCTCGCGCGCGCGCTGGGCGGCCGCGCGGATGATGGCACGCACCTTCAGCGACGGCATCTCGTAATAGCGGCGGATGCCTGCCGCCACGCTTTCAGGCGTCGGCTCGACCATGATGCCGGTGATGCCGTCGATCACGAGATCGGGAATCCCCGCGACGTTGGTCGTGAGCACCGGCACGCCGGCCGCCATGCTTTCGACGACCGAGGTCGGGATGCCATCCATGTCGCCATTCTCGATGCGCACGGACGGCGCCGCGAACAGATCGGCGGTCTTCATCTTGCCGACGATCTCGTCCTGGCTCAGCTGACCCATGATCTCGACATTGCGCGCACCGACCTCGGCGATCAGATTGCGGTACTCCTGCTCGAGATCGCCGTAACCATAGATCTCGATGCGAACGCCGAGATCCTCGATCATCGGAGCCGCGCGGATCAGAAGGTCGAGACCCTTCTTCTTCACGAAGCGGTGGATGGAGATGATCTTGCGGGCCGACCTGCTCTGCTTGTCCTCGTCATAGGCCGCCGAGAAGCGGCTGGTGTCGACAGCGTTCGGGTTGATGATCACCTTCTCGCGCGGGAAGCCGCGCTCGACCACGAAGTCGAGGTGGAATTTCGAGAGCGTAAACAGCGCGCGGCACCAGGGCGACTTGCCGATCTCGGCCAGCCGGTTCTTCTGATCGTTGTCGTAACGGAAGATGTCCTGGGCGTGCGCGATGAAGGTGAACGGAATCTTGGCCTGCTCGCAGGCCGGCCACACCATGTCGGTGACGACCGGATAGACGAAATGCGCGTGGACGATGGTTCGTCCCGTTTCCGTCAGCCGCTGCGCGAGCTTCTGGGGCGAATCGACGCGCTCGAACGTGATCGGGAAGGATGGCTTGAAATCCTTCCACGGCGTCTGCCGGCAGAACACGATGACATCGGCACCCTGGGCGACGAGCGACTCCAGCTCGTTGAGCACGAAGGTTTCCGACGGCACCGGGAAATGCCAGCAGAAATAAGCGACCCGCGGCCGCGCCTCGCGCCGCTTCAGGCCCGGAAGGCGTGCCTCCCTCACTAGGGGCGCGCTCGCTGCCTCACGCACCTCCCGCGGCGGAACGATCCGCGCATAGGCCTCGGCCGTCTTGGCGCGGTAGCTGGGCAGCGCAAAGCGGGTGACCGCGATCTCCCGCCCGCGCTCGCCGAGCTCACGGATCAGTTGCGGATTGCGGCAGAGCTTTTCGACATGCGGCAGCGCTTCCGCGTACTGCTTGAAGTCGACCAGGTAGCCGCTCTTGCCGTGATCGATCAGCTCCGGCAGCGCTCCCCAATGATAGCCGATCACCGGCCGGCGGGCGGCCATCGCCTCGAGCACGGTGCGGCCGAACGACTCGGCGAAGTGCGAGAAGTTCAGGACGACATTGACCTGCTCGACCGCCTGGCGGGGCGTCGTCGCATAGCCGGGAAACTGGATGTTGCGGGGAAGCTGGCCGGCCGCCTGCTTGGCCTTCAGCTCCTTCACGAGATCGTTTTCGGGCCCGATGATGACGAAGGTCGCATTCTTCACGCGCGCTGCCGCCAGGCGGGCAAGCTCGACGACGTCGGCGATGCCCTTCTTCGGCACGTTGCTGCTGATCAGGCCGAACTTGATCTCACCCGATACCTCGTTGGCGATATCCATCGTATCGACGTCGATGGTATTGGGGATCGTGAAGGTGCGATCCTCCTTGGCGAAGGCGATGCCCGTGATCTCGGAATTGCCGATCACCCAGTCGGCGCGCGCCTTGGTCTGGCGGATGATCTCGTCCGGAGCCTCTCCGATCAGGTCCTGCAGCGCCTGATCGTGTTGGATGAGCTCCCTGACGTGCACGATGCCCGGAACGCCGCATTTTCTCGCCGCTTCGAGGGGCTCGCGAAGCATGATGGTATTGACGTGCACGGCGTCGATGCGGTCCGAACGGATGATCTGCTCGAAGGCCTCTGTCGAACGCGCCGACATCGCCTCGCCCTTGCGCCACCATTTGTAGTCAACGATATAGACGCGATGGCAATGTGGCCGGATTGCGTTGGTATAGTCCGGAACGTTGCGCGGCAGGACGACGTAAAGATTGGTCGGAATACGGCCGATGGCATCAACCATGTCGAGAAAGCTGCGCTCGCTCCCGAACAGGTGATCGCCCGCGATGTGGGCAATGAGCAGGACATTCGGCGCGCCGTCCCGATAGGCGACCTTCCCAGGAAACTGCTTCGAGATCAGCGATGGTGCAGGTGGTGTGACGGAGGCCGCCGACGCGGTCACAGGGACCTGAGCGGAGTCCTCCGTCCTGAAGAAGCCGACGATCGTCTCCGACGGCAGGTGCCTCAGACCATCCGTCACAAAGCATGCGACGCTCGTCGCAGCCGCCGCTGGGCTACCTGCACGCTGCGCGAGCTTTGCATAACCCGCCGCATCGAAATAGGGATGCGGATCGTTCTGGGCCGCCATACCCGCCGTCAGATAGTGCAGAATTGCCGGCGAGCTGGCTTTGCCGCCAAGATATTTGCGGCGATAGAACTGAGGTGAAAAGAACGGCGACGGTTGGCGATCTTCTCTCTCCCCATGAAGCAGATAATGCAGCAACGGATCCGACCGCAGCGGATCCAGAGCCGGAGTCGATTCGAGATAGTGCGCGGTGCTGAACAGGGGATGGGGGCTGATCCCATGCGCTGCACCGAAGATCGCATAATGTAGATAGGGTTCCATGCCAGCGGGCCTGCCGAGTTGCGCCTCGTAATAGTCAGGGTCGAACAGCGGCAAGAAGCCAAACTTCCTGGCGCGCCAGCCGCTTGTGACGTAATGGAGCAGTGCGACCGTGGTGTGGCTATCCGAGAGGCCGGCCTTGCGGGAATAGGCGGCCGCATCGAACAGGGGGTGAGGGCTGGGCGGTGAAGGACCGATCTCCAGAAAGCGCCCGAGCCACGTCGTACCGCTCGGCGGAGTTTCGACCGATCCGGCGTAGTAGTCTGTGCAGAACAACGGATGGGGATCGCGGCGTTCCTTTGAGCCATGCTCGATGTAATGGGAAAGCGGCTCGATCCCGTCGCGGGCGAGATCTGGATTGCGCATCAGATAGAATGGGACGGAGAACAGCGGTTGTGGACTTTTCCCTTCCCGCCAGCCCTTGGTGACGTAGTGATTCAGGAGGTCCATGCCGCGCGGCACTCCCCCCTCGAACTGTGACTGATAATACGCTCGATCGAATAGTCCGCTGTCCTCGATCATACGGACGAGCTTTGCGGCGTGCTTCTGCGATGGAGCCGATCCACCGAGCAGAGCCGGATTGAGGAACACCTCCTCTTGGCGATAGAGGTCGAGCTCTTCGGTCAGCGCATATTGCAGCACTGGCTTCCGGGCGTCGAGGATACTCTCAAGCAACCGCGCTCTGTCCGCCAGGACACCGATGAAACGCGTCGCACTGTCCAGGCGACGCTCGTAGACCGCTCTAAACTCTTCAAGCTCGCGCGCGTGCTTGCCGAGCAACTCCTGTCTTTCGGAATCCTTCTCTATAAGGTCGCGCTTGAACTTTTCGACCTGGGCCGCTGCATCGCGATGCTCATTCTGCATGCGATCGAGCTTCAACACGAGCAGATCGTATTGAGCGCGAAGTGAGGCTTCACGATCCAGGATCACATCAAGTGTCGACTGCAACTCAGAAGCTGAGGGCGGACTGCCTCCGATGCTTTCATGGCCAGCAAATGAGCGTTCCACTTTGTCGAAGGCATCCGCAGCAGTTGCTGCCCCCCGGCCGCTCTCGGAGTTCGGGCCCACCCTTGCCATGTTGCGTGCTAACTCGTCGACTAGGTTTTCATGATCCCGTTTGAGAAGCTGGAGCTTCTTAAGCAACGTCGGGTCCGGTTTAGGTCGGTTCGAGGCGATCAGTTCGAACAGCGACTTCAGCGATACGAGCACATCGGCGCATTCGCGCCGCACATCCACCATCGCCTGCTCGACATCCCTCAGGATATCGGACTCGTGACCACCGTTGCGATCGAGCTTGGCTGCAGCGCCACGCAACCGTGGCCGAAGCTCCGCTATCCTAATATGCAGCTTACTGATTGCTGCTTCGAATTTATTTACTTGTTGCATTCAGCGGGCCCCACGCCTGATCGCTGCACTTTGGAATCTCGGAAAGCCACGCCGGTTAACTTCCGGGCGGACCTTGCTCTGCACCTTGACGCAAGGTGCCGAGGCGCTGCTTTGCGCCCTCGTGCCCCTGCGCGGCCGCCTTGTCGAACCACAGCACGGCCGCGTCGAGATCCTTTGCAAGTCCGTTGCCAGTGGCGAGCGCATCGCCCAGCGCGACCTGCGCGGCAGCCATGCCGGACTCCGCCGCGGTGCGGAACCAGTCCATCGCCTTGTCGGGATCGCGCGCGCAGCCCTGGCCTTTCGCGGTCATGACCGCGAGATTGTATTGCGCAAAGGTGTGGCCGCCCTGCGCCGCAGCCTCGTACCACGCAACGCCCTTCTCCAGGCTCTGCGCGACGCCGTTGCCGGTGCAGTACAGCACCGCGAGATCGAACTGCGCACCGGCATGGCCGGCCTTCGCCGCCTTCTCCAGCCAGCTCACGCCGACGACCGGATTGGGGATCGAGATCTTCGAATCCAGATACAGCCGCGCCAGCACGAACATCGCCTCCGCGAGCCCCGCTTCGGCCGCGCGCGTGTACCAGATGATCGCTTCAGTGACATAGGGCACGCCGCCGAACCGTCCCTCGCGCAGACAGCCGAGTTGCAGCGCCGCCGGCGCGTGGCCGGCATCGGCGGCCTCCGTGAGCAGCCTGGTCGCGCGCGCCACCGTCAGGGTCGACTTGTCCGACTGCAGCAGGAACAGCGCCAGCGCCACCTTGGCCTCGGCATCGCCGCTGTCGGCCGCCTTGCCGAGCCAGCGCTCGGCGCGCGCCTGGTCGCGCTCGACGCCGGTGCCCGATGCATACAGGCGGCCGAGCTGAACCTCCGCGGCGCGCAGGCCCGCCTCCGACGCCTTCTCGAACCAGTGGATCGCCTTGGCGACGTCGCGCGCCACGCCGGTGCCGTTGAGGTGGAAGATGCCGATGTTGAACGCCGCGGTGCCATGCCCGCCCTCGGCGGCCTGGAGGAACCAACGCGCGGCGCTGCGCGGGCTCGGCGGCACGCCGGTGCCCGCCGCATAGAACCGCCCGACCAGGAATTGCGCCTGGACGTCGCCGCGCTCCGCCGCCGCCTCGTACCAGCGGACCGCCTCGCGCATGTCGGGCTCGCCGCCCAGGCCCTTGGCGTAGAACTCCGCCAGCGTCTGGATCGCCGGCAGATAGTCCTTGCGCGCCGCCTTGCGCAGCGCGGTCTCGGCGCGGTCGACCGACTTCTCGATGCCGTCGCCGTTCAGATACATCAGTCCGATGTTGTAGAGCGCCAGCGCATCGTCATGCTTCGCCGCCTCCGCGAACAGCCGCGCGGCTTCGACGTGATCCTCCGCGACACCGGAGCCCTTGAGATGACTGAAGGCGAGCGCGACCTTGGCGCGGACATGGCCGCCGTCAGCCGCTTGGCGGTACCAAGCGACGGCGGTTTCCGGATCCGTCTCGACGCCGAGGCCCTGGAAGTAGATGTCGCCGAGACCGAAGGCGCCGTCGGCAAGATCCTGCGCGGCCGCCCGCGCGTACCATTCACGCGCGGCGGCGAGATCGCGGGGACCACCGCGGCCATGACGACACAGATCGCCCATGCGCGCCTGGGCTTCGGCGTGACCGGAGGACGCGGCCCGCTCGATCCAGGCGGCGCCTTGATGTTCGTCCCGCTCGACGGCAATGCCGGTTGGAAACAACATGCTGGCAACCACCGGGGCCTGCCCATCCTGCTCTGTCAGCTCTTCGCACCACGCGCCGGGCGTTCCGGGTCCACGCAACGCGGGCACCCCATCGAGCAGCATCAGCCCCAGCTGATACTGGGCTTCGGTATGGTCTGCCTCCGCTGCCCGCCTGTACCAAGCGGCAGCATCGGGAAACGACAGGGCGACGCCCTCTCGCTTTGCATAGGCCTGACCGACCCGAAACGCGGCCTCGGCCGAGCCGGCATCCGCAGCCTTCTTCCAGATGAGGACGGCATCTACAAAGGCGCCGGCTGCGTGCCGCGCCTCTCCCGCCTCTACGGAAGAGGGTTGAGGCCTGAGGCTTGCCAACGCCTGCCTGATTCGACTCATGAGATTCAAAGCGCTTTACGGTTCACGCATCGCACGGCCGAGGCCCTGCATCATTCCGCCGAGCACGTACATCGCCACCGAACGCGAGCCGACATGGACGTCGCCGGTCAGCGTCATGCCCGGGATCAGGCGAAAGTTGGTAGGCACGTCGTGGAAATTGGTCGCGTCGACCGAGCAGCGTGCCTTGTAGTAGGCATCAACCGGCTTGCTGTCTTCGTCGAGCGTGAAGGCGCCCTCGCTGACCCAACGAATCTTCCCCTGGGCGGTGCCGTGTTCGGCGGCGTTGAAGGCATCGACTCTCAGCGTGCAGGAATCCCCCGGGCGGACGAAGCCGATGTCGCGGGAGGCGATCTTGATCTCGGCTTCGAGGCGGGCCTGGTTCGGCATCAGGGTGATGAACGGATCGCCGGGCTTGAGCACCGAGCCGACCGACAGCTTGGCCAGCGTCAGCACCACCGACGGCTCCGCCGCGGTCAGCCGCACCAGGTCCTGGTGCCGCATCGCCTTGTCATAGGCGGCCTTGGCGGTGTCGAGCGAGTTCTGCGTCGTCACCAGGTCCTGGCTGAGCTGCGCGTTCCACTGCTCGACGAATGCCTTGCGGTCGGCCTTCAGCGATTCCAGCTGATGCCGCGCCTCGATCAGGCTGTTGTGGGTATTGTCCATCTGGCGCAGCAGCTCGAGCCGGGAGTCCTGCGAGATGTAGAGGTTGAGCTTCGAGCCGCTGCCGCTTTCGGCGAGCGTCGAGCGCATCGTCTCGATCTTCTGCAGCACGTCGTCGCGCTGCGCGTAGCGCTCGTCGTCCTTCTGCAGCTTGGCGATGGTCGCCTCGGTCTGCCCGATCTTGGAATCGAAGCTCGCGATCTGCGCCGCATATTGCGCCTTGCGCTGCTGGAACAGCGCCTTCTGCAGGGCGGCGTAGCTGGCGAACTCCGGGTCGTTCTCCTGGGGAAACACCAGCGGCGCGTTGGCGAGCTCCGCCTTGTCGCGCAGAACCTGCGCGCTCAGGCTCGCCACCTGCGCCCGGTATTGCGCGACATCGGCCTGCGTGAAGGTCGGGTCCAGCGTGGCGAGCAGCTGCCCCGCGGCGACCTGCTCGCCCTCGCGCACGTCGATGCTCTTGATGATCGAGGCATCCAGCGCCTGCAGCACGTTGATCGCATCCAGCGGCACGATCTTGCCGCCGACGGAGGACACCACGCGGTCGAGCCGCATCAGGCACATCACCGCGATCATCGCCACGATGAAGGCGACGAGCACGTACAGCGTCGCGCGCGCCGCGATCGGCTCGGGCGCCTCGCGGATGGCGTCGGTTTCCGACTGGAACTGGCGGACGGTCGCGACCGCGGCGGAGCTACGAGACAAGGGTCGGCCCTCCATAGCCCGGACGGCCGCGCCGCGGCGCCGCGATGGCGTGGCTGTTCTGCTGGTGCCACAGGCTGGAATAGATCTCGTTGCGATCCAGCAGCTCGTCGTGGCGGCCGATATCGTCGATCACGCCGCGGTTCAGCACGAGGATCGCGTCGCAATCGACCAGGGACGACAGCCGGTGCGAGATGATGATCATCGTCCGGCCGTGGCCGATCCGGGCGATGTTGGCGTTGACGATCGCCTCGCTGTCGGCATCGAGCGCCGATGTCGCCTCGTCGAGGATGAGGATCGGCGGATTGACGAGCAGCGCCCGCGCGATCGCCAGCCGCTGCCGCTGGCCGCCGGACAGGTTGGGCGAGCCTTCGTAGATGTAGGTCTCATAGCCGCGCGGCAGCTTGTCGATGAACTCCTCGGCGCCGGCCAGACGCGCCGCCCGCACGATCTCGTCGAACGTCGCGTCGGGCTTGGCGGCCGAGATGTTCTCGCGGATCGTGCCGGAAAACAGGAAATTCTCCTGCAGCACGACGCCGACGTTCCGGCGCAGATGGTCGACGTCGTATTCACGCACGTCGACGCCATCGATCTTGATCAGCCCGCCGTAGTCGGAATGCAGCCGCTGCAGCAGCCGGGTGATCGTGGTCTTGCCGGAGCCGCTCTTGCCCATGACGCCGAGCGTGCCGCCGACCGGGATCTCGAACGACAGGTCGTTGAGGGCCGGCGACACCGCGCCCTTGTACTTGAAGGTCACGCCTGAAAATTCGATGTGCCCCTTCAGCGGCGCACGGACGCCGTGGCCGGTCCGGCCCTCTTCCGCCGGCTGGTTGACGAGCTGGCCAACGATCCCGACCGCGGACCGCGCCTCGTCATACTGGTTGATGAGCTGCGCCATCTGCATCAGCGGAGCCGCAACGCGCTGCGACAGCAGCAGGAAGGCGAACAGCGCGCCGACGAACAGCGGATCATCGGTCGTGATCGCGAGATAGACGCCGAGCGCATAAGGCGCGGTGACCGCCAGCCGCTCCAGAGGACGGACCACGGCCTGGATGATCGTCCCGGCCATGCCCTCCGCGACGCGCGCCTTGGCGACGCGCGCGACATAGACATCCCACATATGCTTCTGGCGGGCATCGAGGGCGAGCGACTTGACGGTCCGGATGCCGTTGAGGGTCTGCACCATGAAGGCGCCGAGAACGCCTTCCGCCGACAGAACCGCATTCGACCGCTTGCGGTACACCGGCAGCATCGCCAGCAGCCAGACCGCGATCAAGGCGACGAAGGCCAGCACAGCGAACGTCATGATCGGGCTGAAGAAGAACATGACCGGCAGGAAGAAGATCAGCGTCGTGGAGTCGAGGATCGTCCCGAACAACTGGCCCATCAGGAAGGTCCGGATGCGGAAGATCTCGCGCATATCGCGCGCGACCATGCCGACCTGGTTGCGCTCGAAAAAGTCGATCGGAAGGTTGAGAACCTTCTCGAACATGTAGGTGGACAGCTTGACGTCGAGTCGCGCCGTCAGCTGATGCACCAGGAACTGCCGGAGAAACGCGAAGGCCGACTCAAAGGCGATTAGAACCAGCATCGCCACGCAGAGAACGCTGAACGTGCTGAACGCCTTGTAATAAAGCACCTTCTCCGACAGCAGCCGGTAGAACATGATCGGCGCGAGACCCATCAGACCGAGCACGAGCGCAGCAACCGCGACATCGCGGACGATCCGGCGCTCTCGGAAGATCAGCGCCGTGATCAGTCCGAGGCTGAACGGCTGGGTTTCGTCGGAGATCTCGTAGTCGCGCTTCACCAGGACGACGTCGCCGGTCCAGACATCCTCGAGACGGAGGCGGTCGATCACCAGCAGCGTGTCGTCGTCGACATTGGGATCGCGCAGCACGACGCGGGGGTTGTTCTCGTCGCCCTCGAGGCGCAGCAGCACCATGCTGCTGCCGTCCTTCAGACGGACGATCGCCGGCAGCGCCCTCTTGAGATGGCTGAGGCCATCCCAGTCGAGCTTCACGACCTTCGCCGTCATGCCAGAATTGTTGGCGGACTTCACGATTTCCGCAGTCGACACCTCCGCGCCGGACAGCACATTGTCATGGATCAGCTGCGACACCGTGAGATGCAGGCCGTGCTGACGCGCCACGATCACCAGCGCGGCAAGCCCCGTCGGCGCGGCGCCGTCCTGGGCGGCATCGAAGCTCGGAGAGAGCGGTGCGGGCTGCGGGACCATCGCGGAGGGTGAGGACATCGCAGAGATGCTCCTGAAAATATGCCGTTCGCAGCGACGACGATCCGCTGCGTCAAACGAGCTATAACATTTGATTACCATACCGCATAACAGCGGAGAAAGCCAACGGCGGACCGGCGCTCATCGCGCCCGCCGCCGAAAAGGTTCGGACGTGTGATTAACGTGCGTGGCCGCGCCGCGGAGCGAGATCAGGCGGTTTCCCGCATGTCGAAGCCGGCCCGCGCCAGTGCATCCTCGATGGCCGAGACATCGGCGTCAGGCATGAAGGCCAGCGCGCAGATCTCGAAATTCTCGCGCCGGACGTTGATGGTCGGGAACCCCGCCGTCATCAGCAGGTTCCCGAGCCGCTCGGCCGTGAAGCCGGTGCGATGGGCCATGTAATAGTGGCCCTCCTCGATCGCCCGGGTGTGCCCATACAGCATGTCCAGGGGACGGATCGGACCCGCCGGGGAATTATACGCAACGGCAGCAATGCCATGATCGATGATGTGCTGAGCGACCGCCTCGA
>NZ_CAFI01000081.1 GCF_000239775.1 Bradyrhizobium sp. ORS 375 | reverse complement strand
GAAACCCCGCCGCTTTTTTTCGCCTGGTTCAAGGGCTTGGCCCGTATCAATACTGGTTTCGAGAGCGACGGAGACGGCGGGCAGGGCAGTAACCAGACGTTAGCCAAGAAATTTAAAGTGCCATTAACCATGTTTTAAAAGTGCGTGGACTAGAACCTCCTGGTGAATAACTAGGAAGGTTTCACAAACATGTCCGGTATCGTTCTTTCGGCTTCGGTTCGCCAAAACCTGCTGGCGCTGCAAAATACCGCATCGCTGCTGGCCACGACTCAAAACAACCTGGCCACCGGCAACAAGGTCAACACGGCGCTCGATAACCCCACCGAATTCTTCACCGCGCAATCGCTGAACAACCGCGCGAGCGACATTGCCAATCTGCTCGACAGCATCGGCAACGGTGTCCAGGTTCTTCAAGCCGCGAATACCGGTCTCACCTCGCTTCAGAAGCTCGTCGATAGCGCCAAGTCGATCGCCAGCCAGGTGCTCCAGGCGCCCACGGGTTACACCACCAAATCCAGCATCACCTCGGCTGTGATCCCCGGCGCCACGGCGAACAACCTGCTGGGCAGCTCGTCGAACAATTTCGTGACCGGCAGCACGGTCAACAATGACAATCTGAGCACGGCCGTCGCGATCACCGGCTCGACACGGCTGTCCGGCACGGCGAGCTCGACGTCGAACGATCTGGCGAGCAGCGTCACCACCGGTGATACGCTGGTCGTCAACGGCGTCGTGTTCACCTTTGTCGCCGGCTCGGTCTCCGCTGGTACCAACATCGGCGTCGGCGACACCGTCAGCAACCTGCTCGCAGCGATCGACTCCGTGACCGGCGCGACCGCCACCCCATCCACCGTGAGCGGCGGCAAGATCTCGCTCGCGACAGGCACGGCGCAGGATCTGACAATATCGGGCACGGCATTGGCCAAGCTCGGTTTGAGTCCCGGCACGACGACACGCAACCCACCAGCGTTGTCCGGCCAGACACTGACCATCGCTTCAACAGGAGGCGGGGTCGCGACGAACATAACGTTCGGTACAGGCGCATCGCAGATATCGACCTTGGCACAGCTCAACACCGCGCTGGCGGCCAACAATCTGCAGGCCAGCCTGAGCACGACCGGCCAGCTCACGATCCTGACCACCAACGAAGCGGCATCGTCGACCATCGGCGCGGTGGCCGGCTCCTCGACGGCGGCAAGCCAGGCCTTCAACGGCGTGACGGCGTCGACCCCTGTGGCCGACACGAACTCGCAGACCACCCGCGCCGGCCTGATTGCGCAGTACAACAACGTGCTGGCGCAGATCGACACCACGGCGCAGGACGCATCGTTCAACGGCATCAACCTGCTCAACGGCGACACGCTGAAGCTGACGTTCAACGAGACCGGCCGGTCCACCCTGAACATCACCGGCGTGACCTTCAACAGCACCGGTCTCGGCCTGTCGTCGCTGGTGGTCGGCACCGACTTCCTCGACAGCAACTCGGCCAACAGGGTGCTGACGACCTTGAACAGCGCGTCGACGGCGATCCGCTCCGAAGCCTCGTCGCTCGGCTCGAACCTCTCGATCGTGCAGATCCGTCAGGACTTCAACAAGAACCTGATCAACGTGCTGCAGACCGGCTCGTCGAACCTGACGCTCGCCGACACCAACGAGGAGGCGGCGAACAGCCAGGCGCTGTCGACGCGGCAGTCGATCGCGGTCTCGGCCCTCGCACTGGCCAACCAGTCGCAGGCCAGCGTGCTGCAGCTGCTGCGCTGAGCGCTGCGGCTCTTCACTTCAGCGGACTATTGCGAAGCGGCGGGCATGGCCCGCCGCTTTCGCGTTTGGCCTGCGTCTTGAAACTGGCTGCGCCCAGCACGTTGTGCAGCTCGCGCGGCACCGCCGAGCGCCGCGTCTCTCAGCGTACCTTTAGAAGCCGAGCCGTCTCGTCGCGCTCTGTCGTTCTTCGCACGCCGAGAATGCCCCCGAAAATCTTTTCGTGCAAATTGAGTCGTTCCGTTCGCACCAAATTAAGACGTCTGGCAGAGGCGGTTGTTTTAGGTATCTGCTGATATCAAGAGGCGAAATCCGCTAACAGCCGCTAACCATATTTTAAAGGCACGCAACGTACAAAATCCGTGCAGTTTGTTGGTGTCCCCGCGTCAGTCCGGAGTACTTGATGTCATATGCCGCTCAAGCCTATGCACGCACGTCGCAAACGACGGCATCACCACGGGAGATCGAAGCGCAAGCATTGTTGAAGGCGGCACGGCAGCTGCAGGAAGTCCAGGCGAATTGGAGCGGTCCTGATCGCAACATGTACAAGGCGCTGCTGTTCAATCGCCGCCTGTGGACGATCTTCATGAGCGCCATGGAAGCGGAGGACAATCCGAATCCGCTCGACATCCGGCAGAACATCGCCAACATCGGCGTGTTCGTCATGAAGCAGACCATCGAGATGCAGATGGATCCGGACCCGGCGAAGCTGAAGTCGCTGATCGACATCAATTGCCACATCGCTGCGGGACTCTCGGGGCGCAGCTGATCGATCGCACGAGGGCTCCTGAAGCGGCTGATATCACGAGCATGCTGTCCGCTTCCTACAAGTCGAGTGTGCTCGGCACCGCGCAGCAACAGGAAATATGTCGCCGTCCATACGACGCGCGACCAAGGCCGCTGAAGCGGAAGATAGGCCGCAAGCAAGTCGTTCAGGGGGCGGCTTCCGTTCTGGAGGGCTGCCGGGCCATCGCCCGCTACCACGGCGAAGGCCACCCTGGTCGCCGATACGGCATCCGGACAGACCTATCTCGACACGGCTTGCGCCCCCAGAGCAGTCAATCCCTGGAACGGAAACAGCCGCCGCGGCTGATGCCGGGGCGGCTGGGTGAATCCCTGATGTCGACGGAACGGGATCAGGCGATGCGATCGGTCGGCACCACCCGCGGCGCCTCTTCCTTCTGCAGGTCCTTCTGCAGGTCGAGGGTGTTGAAATAGGCGCGCCGGCGCAGCACGGCCTCGTCCGGATACTGGGCCACGACCTGGTCAGTCCTGCGGTTCACCACCTGGAACACCAGCGCCGCAGCAGCGCGGTCGTAATAGGCCTGGTGCGATACGGACAGGTCGTTGGCGGCGCTGAGCTGAGCGTCGTTGCGCACGGGCGTGCTGGCCTCGGCCGCGTTCACGGTCTGGCTCGGAGGAAGGTCCGTTGGAACAGCGTTCGCCACCGCCGGGCTCGACGGTTGAATGATCGGTACGGACGCGGGCGCGCCCACCGCTCTCACGCTGAAATCGGAACTCATGGCAGCCTCCTCATGGCCATCGAGTCAATTCCCAACCCATCCCGCTTGCAACTATGCCGATCACCAATCAACGTTATGTTAGGAAATAGAATGAACGGCAGGTTGTGATTCCCTCCGGCCTTTTAAGCTTATTCGGGCGTTAAACAGCGAGAGCCGCGCGCCCTGGGGGCAGGGCGGCGCGGCTCTCGGACGCTCGAATTTTGGTAACGCTCGGAGTTGGAGGCGCTCCGGGGCGTCGAGCTCAGAGCGTCCGGCTCACGGCCAGCGGCGTGAGATGGCGCGCGCCGGGCGCAGCGCGGCGTCCGCCGGCGGTATAGGTGCTCGGGATGTTCTTGCGCTGGACCTCGGCATTGACCCCGCGCACGATCTTCTCGGAGATCGCATGCGCCGTGGCGAGCACGGTCAGGTTGACCTGCAGCATCGCCCGGAACGTGTCGTGGTGACGGTGCAGGGTGGCGAGCAGCTCCGGCGCAGTCTGCTTCATGAACGCCTGGCTGGCCTTGAGGCGACCGACCATCGTGACGTAGTGCCGCGACAGCTCGGTCTTCTTGGGTCCGAACGCCATGCCTTCGGCGAGCTTTCCGGCGCGGACCAGCTCGGTCTCCTGCTCGATCACGGCAATCAGCTCGCTCATGACGCTGACCATCTCGTCGGCGAGCGCGCGTGCCTCTGCCGCGCTCGCGGCGGCCGCATACGTCGTCTTCTTCGCCTGGCCTTGTACGCTCATCCCTCAACTCCTGTCGGCGGCGGCGCTTGGACCCCCGCAATGCCTACGCTTACGTTCACGCTTTGACGTCGGTCGAACCGCTGCCTGAATTGCTACCTGAGCCAGTTCCTGAGTTGCTACCTGAGTTGCCACTCTTGGCCTGCTGCAGGATGAGCGTGCGGAAGACGTCGTTGGAGATGCCGACGCCACCTGCCTTGGCGAAGTTCTTGGAATATTGCTCGGTCAGCATCGAGCGCCAGACGCCGGTGCCCGGCGTGTCGCCGAACGGACCGTCGCCCTTCACGCCGCTCATCATCTGCGAGAACATCGAGTTCAGGAACATGGCTTCGAAATCGGTCGCGGTCGCCTTGGCCTTGGCCTGGGCCTTGGGGGAGACCTTGGTCAAGGCCTCCGCGAGCTCGATGTCGGTCCGCGGCGTCGTTCTCGCTGCGGCGGAGGGCATGCTGAGCGGAACGCGGCCGGCATAGGAGTCGACAAAGGAGGTCGCCATCACATCACCTCGATGTCGGCTTCGATCGCGCCGGCGGCCTTGATGGCCTGCAGGATGCTGATCAGGTCGCGCGGGCCGATGCCGAGGCCGTTGAGGCCGTCGACGAGCTGCTGCAGGGAGACGCCGTCCTTGACGACCGCGAACTTCTTGCCCTCCTCGGTGACGCCGACGCTGGTGCGCGGCGTGACCACGGTTCGGCCCCGCGACAGCGGATTGGGTTGGCTGACCTGCGGGCTCTCGGAGATCGTGACCGTGAGGTTGCCCTGTGCCACCGCGACGGTGGCGACGCGGACGTCGCGGCCCATCACGATGATGCCGGAGCGCTCGTCGATGACGATCTTGGCGGCGAGATCCGGATCGACCTGCAGTTGCTCGATCTCTGTCAGGAAGGCGACGACGTTGCCCTTGAACTCCGCCGGGACGCTCAGTTGCACCGTCGAAGGGTCGATCGGCTCTGCGGTCTTGACGCCGAGAAAATCATTAATGGCGGCGGCAATGCGCTTCGCCGTCGTGAAGTCGGCGTTGCGCAGCGCGAGCCGCACGTTCGGCAGCCGGTTCAACGCGAACTCGATCTCGCGCTCGATGATCGCGCCGTTGGCGATGCGACCGACGGTCGGCACGCCGCGCACGATCTTGGCAGCTTCGCCCTCGGCCTGGAAGCCGGAGATCGCCAGCGATCCCTGGGCCACCGCATAGACGTTGCCGTCGGCGCCGAGCAGCGGGGTGACGAGCAGGGTGCCGCCCTGCAAATTCTTGGCGTCGCCGAGCGCCGACACCGTCACGTCCATGCGCGTGCCTTGCGTCGCGAACGGCGGCAGGTTGCCGGTGACCATCACGGCGGCGACGTTGCCGGTGCGGATGGTGGCGCCGCGGATGTTGACGCCCATGCGCTCGAGCATCGCCTGCAGCGACTGCTTGGTGAACGGGATGTTGTTGAGCGTATCGCCGGTGCCGTTAAGGCCGACCACGAGGCCGTAGCCGATCAGCTGGTTCTGGCGCACGCCTTCGATATTGGCGAGATCCTTGATCCGCGACGTCGCATGCGCGGACATGACGGTAGAGGCCAGCGCCAGCATGGCGGCGCAAGCGGCCTGAAACAGGCGCGTAAGTCGGACGCGTCGCATCCTATGCTCCCCTCGAACTCTGCAAGTGATCAGACGGCCACTCCCATGACCGCATGATCGGCATTAACTATGCGAGGGCCGTGCCAGGGCGATGCTCCCGGCTAACTCATTGAAAGAGTGTGAAATCGATTCCGAGCTTTGTTGTGATCCGGGGTTACTCCGGAGGAACGAAGCTGCCGCCCCGGCAGAATTTGCCGGGCCATTTACGCACCGTTAACCACGACGCAGCCAATCTCCGCTCCGACACGCAGAGCTTGCGGGAGCCACCGATGCGCATCTATGGACCGAACGGCACGACGTTCAACACGTCGACCAGCTCCACGCGGAAGACCTCGTCCAGCGGCTTCAAGCTGCCCGACGCCGGCACAACGCAGGAGACGCGCGCGACCTTGGCGCCCAAGCAGACCGCCAACATCGACGCGCTGCTGGCACTGCAGGGAATCGAGGAGGAGCCGGCCGAGCGGCGCAAGCGCTCGGTCCAGCGCGGCAAGCGCGCGCTCGACGTGCTCGACGATCTCAAGCTTTCGCTGCTCTCCGGCAAGCTCGACACGACGATGGCGCTGCGGCTGCGCGATGCGGCCGCCGATCTGAAGCAGACCTCCGGCGATCCCCGGCTGGATGCGATCCTCTCGGAGATCGAGCTCCGCGTCGAGGTCGAGCTCGCCAAGGCCGGGCAGGGATGAAGCGGCTAGGCGACCTTCGATAAGGCTTGCGCGTCGTAGCGCCGTTGCGCGGCGGTGACGTCCTTGAGATGCCGCTCCGCCCAGTCGCGCAACGGATCGACAGCAGCGGCGAGCGTCAGCCCGAGCGGCGTGATGGAATATTCAACCGTCACTGGAACAGTTGCGATCGCGCGCCGCCGGACCAGACCGTCGCGCTCGAGGCTCTTCAACACCTGCGAGAGCATCTTCTGCGAGATGCCTTCAATCGCGCGGCGCAACTGATTGAAGCGCAAGGGCTCGTTGCGCAGCAGGATCAGGATCAGCACGGCCCATTTGTCGCCGACGCGATCCAGGATTTGGCGGGTTGGACAGTCGGCAGAATAGACGTTGGCAGCTCGCATCGGTTACTCCGGCGTGACCTGGTGAACTTAAAGTGCGCTCTTAACACCAGCATTCGTTCCGCTATCTAGTCACTATCGGATACCAGGAGGCCTCGTCCAGAGGCCGGTCCGAGCGAATGATCGCTAACGAAGGAGTTGCAGCATGAAGATCGCCGTCGCCGGCGCCTCCGGCCGGGCCGGGTCGCGCATTACCGCCGAGCTCGCCAATCGCGGCCATCAGGTCACCGGCATTGCGCGAAATCCCGACAAGATCGAGAAGCACGCCAACGTCACGGCCGTGCAGGGCGACGCCAATGACCGCGCCGCGCTGGCCAAGCTGTGGGCGGGCCACGACGTCGCGATCAGCTCGATCCATTTCCTTGCCAGCGATGCCGAAGCGCTGATCGGCGCCGCCAAGGATTCAGGCGTATCTCGTTACCTTGTGGTCGGCGGGGCCGGCTCGCTCGAGGTCGCGCCCGGCGTGCGGCTGGTGACCACGCCGGGCTTCCCGGCGATGTACAAGGCGGAAGCGGAGAAGGGTGCGGCGTTCCTCGACCGCCTGCGCCAGGAGAAGGAGCTCGACTGGACCTTCCTGTCGCCGTCCGCAATGATCGATTTCGGCCCCCGGACGGGCAAGTTCCGCCTCGGAACAGACCAGCTGCTGGTCGATGCCGAGGGCAAGAGCTTTATCTCCTTCGAAGACTTCGCGGTTGCGATGGCCGACGAGATCGAGCGCCCGGCGCACCGGCGGGCCCGATTCACGGTCGGCTACTGAGGCAGCTCGGGCGCCCCGTCGGTCGGCCGCAATTTGGGCTGGACAATGGCGGGAGGGCGGGGCGCCCGCGGCGATGGAAATATTGTCTGTCACATGAGGCCGCTATATAAGGCGGCCGCGAACGGGCGTATTCCGTCCGCCGGTGCCGAGACCGGCGCCAGCACGTACAGATGGGCTGACCTTGGAAAAGTTGAAGAACTACAAACCTTCCGAAAAAGAGCCTTTCATGAACGAACGCCAGCGCGAGTACTTTCGCGCCAAGCTGCTGGCATGGAAGGAGGAGATCCTGCGCGAATCGAAGCTCACCCTGCAGGCTCTGCAGGAGGAGAACGTGAACCATCCCGACCTCGCCGACCGTGCGTCGTCGGAAACCGACCGGGCGATCGAGCTTCGCGCCCGTGACCGCCAGCGCAAGCTGATCTCCAAGATCGACGCTGCGCTCCAGCGCATCGAGGACAACACCTACGGCTATTGCGAGGAGACCGGCGAGCCGATTTCGCTGAAGCGGCTCGAAGCCCGTCCGATCGCGACGTTGTCGGTGGAGGCGCAGGAACGCCACGAGAAGCGTGAAAAGGTCTATCGCGACGAGTAGTTGCGGTCTTGACCAGACGAGGCGGGGATTGCGGCCGCTGCCGGGTGCGGCCGCACCATTCGACGTTGGCTGGACGCGTACGATCTGATGCCGGTCCTGGGTAGGGGTCGGCCGGCCACGGCCAGCTGAAGGTCTTTTCCGGACGAGACCCCAAGGCGCAGAGACTGCCACGGTGCTGTCGAGCGCGATGCGCGGCACTTGAGCCTGTGCGGCAGCGTGGCCACGGCCAGCCGCATTTTTCAACCCTCCCGGAACCTTTTCTCGTCTGCGGAATTGGTCGCTGTTCCGTCTGGGAACACGCCGTGGGGGATCATGCGCGAGCTGGATAGACCGATGAGCCCGCACGGCGGCGCGCTGGCCGCGATGCAGCGCTCCTATGGCGCCTTGAGCATCAAAGGGCGGCTGCTTCTGCTTGCCGGCATTCTGTTCCTGCCCTGCGTCGGGCTGATCGCCTATGTCATCGCCTCCATGGCGCAGTCCGCCGACGATTCGATCCGGCGCGGGCTGTCCTATGCCGCCCAGACGATCTCCGGCGCCGTCGATGCCGAGTTGCGGCGCTACATCGCGCTCGCCGAGGTGCTTGGGAAGTCTCCGGATCTCAGCGCGGCCGATCTTGCGGAATTCGAGGCGGAGGCACGCCGGGTCGGCGCCGTCAGCGGCGAGGGCTGGATCATCGTCTCGGATGCCCAAGGCCGGCTGCTGCTCAACACCCTGGCGCCGTCCGGCAAGCCGCTCGGGGTTCGGACGCCCGAAGGCCGGCGCTCGCAGGAGCGGGCCTTTGCGTCGGGACGGCCGTCGATCTCGGATATCTTCGCGGGGCCGAATTCCGGCAACTGGGTCGCGACCGTCGACGTGCCCGTCTTCAAGGACGGCAAGCCGTTCCGTTGCCTGTCGATCGCCATGCCGGCTGCGAACTACACCCGGCTGCTGGCTCAGCAGGAGCTGCCGGCCGACTGGCTGGTCGGCATCATGGACGGCCAGGGCCGCTACGTCTCCCGCATCCCGAAGAATGCGACCAGCACCGGACAGCTGGCCTCGGCCGGGTGGCGGACGACCGCCAGAGCCGAGGGCATTGCGGAGTTTCCTTCGATCGAGGGCGACCGTATCATCAACGCCAATGCCCATCCGCAGCTCAGCGACTGGGTCGTCGGCGTCGGCATCAAGCAGGGCGCCTTCGCGCAGGCGATCTCCTCGACGGTGAAGACCGCGACGATCGCGGCCACGACCATCTGTGCCCTGGCCTTGCTGCTGGCGGCCGCCATCGGTCGAAGCATCGCCCGGCCGCTGGCAAGCATCGCGGTCAAGAGCACCAATCCAGGCGAGGCCGCGCCCTCAGATCCCCCCGAGGTGCGGGCGCTCAACGCCCGCCTGGCTGCGGCCGAGGAAGCCCAGGCGGAGAGCGCGCGCATCATCCAGGAGAATTTCGGGATGCTGGCCAAGGCCAGAGACGATGCGTCCCGCGCCGCCGAGCAGCTCAAGCTCGCCGCGAAATACGGACGGCTTGGTACCTTCGTTTGGGACGGCCGGTCCGGCACCAGCCGCTGGTCCGACGAGATCGAGGAGCTCTACGGCCTCAAGCCCGGCACGTTTCCCGGCACCTATGACGCCTGGCTGGCGCTCGTGCATCCCGATGACCAGGCCCATGCCGACCGAGATAACAGGCAGGCACTCATCACCGGCGAGCTCGATTCGGAGTGGCGGGTGCCGTTGCCTGACGGCTCGATCCGGTGGATCGAGGCGCGCGCCCGCACGCTGTCCGGCGAAGGCGACGGCGATCTGCAGATGATCGGCGTCAACATCGATGTCACCGCCGCCAAGGAGGCCGACCGCAAGCGCGAGCTCCTGGTGCATGAGCTCGCCCATCGCGTCAAGAACAGCCTCGCGGTGGTGCAGTCGCTGGCGCATCAGCTGCTGCCGCGGCACGACGCCAAGGTCCGCGACTTCACGTCCCGCCTGCACGCGTTGGCCACCGTCCACACCAGCCTCGCCGAGAACGACTGGCAGGGCGCCGATCTGGCGTCGCTCGTCGCGAGCCAGGTGGCGCCTTTCGCCAGCTCGCCGGAGCAGCTCGCGATCAGCGGCCCGGCCATTCTCGTTCCCGTGGAGCTGACCACCCAGTTGGCGCTGGTCGTCCATGAGATGGCTTGCAATGCCAGCAAATATGGCGCGCTGACCACGCCGAGCGGTCGCGTCGCGGTGACATGGTCGCTCGGGCCGGACGCGCTACACGTGCGCTGGGAGGAGAGCGGCGGCCCGCCCGCAACAGAGCCGCCGGTGGTGGGCTTCGGCAGCCGGCTCCTGACCCGTACTGTCCGGCACCTGCAGCGCACCTTCGCCGACACCGGCCTGACCTGTCAGTTCGAGCTGCCGTGGCTGGAGACCCGCAGCGAGGGCGCCGCGGAGGCCCTCAGCGAAGCGAACTGATCCCGTGGCAGACCGATTCCGGGGCATGGGTGATCCGAAATTCGCCCGGCCATCCTGACATGCCCTGGCCGCGCCGCCTTGGCTGGAATCCGCCAGCGAATGATGAGATCATCGCGGCGGCCGGCAGCCTGCCGAAGCTCAAGCTGATGTCGGCGTGACGTGGCTGAACCACCATCTGAACAGCGGGGTCGTAGCCTCAGATGCGGCGCGAAGCTGCCGCTAGCCAGAAAAAGCTGTTTGGTAACAAGCTGTTCACCATAACATCTGAGAGGCCGCTTCGGGCGGCCGACAGCGGGAGTTGAACGATCATGGGAGCAGACGAGGTTCTTGCCGCCGCGCAGTTGATCGTGAGCGCACGCCGCGAGCGGACCAAGCTGGCGGCGCTGCCGGCTCACCTTCAGCCGAAGGATGAAGCCGCCGGATATGAGATCCAGCATGAGGCTCACTGGCTGCTGGCCGAGCACATCGGCGATTTCGCCGGCTACAAGATCGGCTGCACCAGCAAGGTGATGCAGGACTATATTGGCATTCCGCATCCTTGCGCCGGCGGGGTGTTCGCCGACGGCGTCCATGCCTCCGGCGTCACGCTGCGCGCAGCGGACTTCGTGCGCGTCGGCGTCGAATGCGAGATCGCGGTACGGCTCGCGAAGGACCTGCTGCCGCTCGACGCGCCCTTCACCATCGCCCATGTCGGCGACGCGATCGGCGATTGCCATGCCGCAATCGAGATCGTCGACGACCGCTACGTGCAGTGGGAGACCATGGGCGCTCCGACCTTGGTGGCCGACGATTTCTTTGCCGCTGGCTGTGTGCTCGGCCCGGCCATCCCGCGCGATGCGGCCGGAGACCTCGCAGCGGTGCAGGGCCGCGCCTTCGTGAACGGCGCCTTGGCCGGGGAGGGCACCGGTGCCGACGTGCTGGGCCACCCGCTGCACGCGCTCGCCTGGCTCGCCAACCACCTCGCCTCGCGCGGCGACGGGCTCGAGGCCGGGCAGCTGGTGCTGACCGGCAGCCTGGTCAAGACGGTGTGGCTGAAGCCGGGCGACCGGGTGCGGATGGAGCTGGATGGGCTGGGGGTGGTGGAGGCGGCGTTCGAGTGACGGACCAACTCCGGCGAGGCATGGCTCGCGTTCCGGTCCAGGCGCGTCTATGTTTAAGCCGAGGAGACTTTCATGAGCGACATGGAAAGCATCTGCCTCGCAAGATCCGTCATTGTCGCCGCTGCGCAACGGGCGGAACGAGAGGGGTTGTCCGTCGAGGACTATGTCATGCGCGTGCTGCTGGCGACATGGAGCTCGACCCTCGCGATATGACCATTCTCGCTTACGATGCAGCCGAACCTGGCTCCGATTTCGAGTTGGATCGCGAGGATGGCGAGAGTGATGAGGCTTTCGAGGCTCGCCGTGCAGCACTCGGAATGCTGTTCTCCTGAGACATGCGATCCGGCGATTACGTCCGCTGCAATTTTCCGTTCAGGGAGAAGCGGGGGCCCGGACCGTTTGCCGGTTCTGGTCTTGGGCGTCGGCAGATCTGGTAACATAGCCTTTGCGGTGGTGGCATATACGAGCACGCGAACTGGTTATGAGGGGGCACGTCGGCCGCGCCAGCATCTATTCGTCGACGAGAGCCGGGCGCTCGTTCTGGGGCAAAACAAGCCCTTCATCGTAGATGTCGGTCGCATCGCTCGTCTGCCGATCACCAAGGAGTAATTTCCCGACCTGCTCGACGACGACGTTCCAATCTTCGGTCACGATCCAAAGATGGCCAACAACGTTGCCACGAGGATCCGTGAGCTGATCGCCGGCGGTTTCGACGTGACGCCCGTCGATCTCACGTTGAAGCCGTAAACGTTCTCCCAAACGAACACGGCCTCCGGCAGGGGAGCTACCGGAGGCCGCGTATACATTACCCGCGGCGCCTAGGTTCGCGTTGGGCAATGTGGGAGCTCGTGTTCAGGACAAGAGTGGCGGCTGCGGGGATGATCCGTATCGCGCTCGGCCAGTGTCCTTGCCTGACCCTCCCGGCGTGGGAGGGATTTCCGTCGTGTCCTTCGTTGCTTTGCTGGTTCCAACCTGAGATCAGGCCGGCGGAGTCTTGAACCGACCGGGCGTGATGTGATCCGCCCGGTCGTTTGATCGTGTCTTCGCCTCAGAACGGCAGCAGGATGTCCATCACCTGCTGGCCGTAGCGCGGCTGCTGGACGTCGGTGATCTGGCCGCGGCCGCCGTAGGAGATGCGGGCCTGGGCGATCTTGGTCGAGTCGATGGTGTTGTCGCTCTGGATGTCCTCCGGGCGCACGATGCCGGCGACGATCAGCTCGCGGATCTCGTAGTTGACGCGGATCTCCTGCTTGCCCTCGACGACCAGGTTGCCGTTCGGCAGCACCTGGGTCACGACCGCGGCGACGCTGGTGGTCAGGGATTCCGAGCGCTGGATCGTGCCCTTGCCGTCGGAGGAGGAGGTGCCGTCGGCGGTGAGGATGCGGCCAGGCAGCACCTTCTGCGCCTGCACGCCGAGCGTCTTGGAGCCGATGAAGTCGGTGATACCCGAATCTTCCTTGTTGGTGCGGCTGCGCTGGGTCTCGTTGGCGAAGTTGGCCTTGTCGGAGATGCTCACCGTGACGGTGAGCAGGTCGCCGACCTGACGGGCCCGCTGGTCCTTGAAGAAGGCGCGCGAGCCGTTGCGCCACAGCGAGTTGGGCGCGTAGGACACGGTCTCCGGCTTGGGCATCGGCATCTGCACCGGCTTGTAGCCGGGCTGCGTGGTCGGATTGTCGATCTCGGTCAGCTTCGGCCGCTCGCCGATCTGGCTGAGACGGTCGATCGAGGAGCAGCCACCCGCAACCGACAGCACCGCGAAGGACACGGAGATCAGCGCGACCCGCCGCAGGCCCGAAGCGCCCTGACCATCAAACTTGAACTTCGACATGAAACTTACTCGGCTTTCGGGGTGGCGGAGGAGGGCAGGCGGCTGGCGACGGAGACCGGCGCCGACATCTCTGCTTCGGAGGTCTGGGCGGGTTTGGCGACGGCGATGTCGACCGAGACCTGGCCGCGGCCGCTGACGCGGCCGGTCACCGTGCGCTTGGACTGCAGATTAAGAACGTTGACGACATCGCCCTCGGTGCCCGACTCCAGCGCCTTGCCGCGGGTGGTCAGATAGATGCCGGCGGTCTGGTAGATCAGCGTGACGGCCTGGTCGCGCTGCACCAAGTCCGGCTTGGCGAGGTCCGTGGTCTTCAGCGCCTGGCCGGCACGGACCGGGCGGCGCATCTGCATGCCGACGGCGAACTCGCGGGAGGCGGGCTCGGCGCCGCCGAGCTCGGCGCGCGGCCGCCGCTCGACCTGCAGGTCGCCGGACCGGATCATCTCGTTGCGGTCGATGTTGCGGGTCAGCACCACGGCCTCGACCGTCTCGATCGCCGTGCCGGTGTAGCGCAGCTTGTTCGGGCCGGCCCCGCCGGCGTGGCCGAGCTCGAAGGCGACGTCGAAGCGGCCGCTGCGCGGCTCGAAGCGCACATTGGTCGGCGCCAGCGTGCCGGTGGTGGAGGCCTCGAACTTCAGGTCCTGCACCGGCTGGTCGAAGCTGATGCTGAGAGCAGCGGCATCGCCGAGCCCGTTGCGGTGCTCGAGCGCCTGGGCCACCGCGCCGGTGATCTCCTTCGCATCAATGGCGCGGGCGAGCCGGGTGACCGCCACTTCCTTGATGTCGCGGACCTCGACGCCGATCACCTGGTGATTGCGCAGGGTCGCGATCACCTGCGCAGCCGGCAGCACGCCGGTGGTGCCGAGATCGGGCGCACGGTAGACGGCGACGTTCGCCGCCACGCCGGCATTCTCGATCAGGTCGCCGACGCGAACGATGTCGCCGGTGACGTTGACGGACGCGCGCAGCACGGGCGCCTTGATCTGGTCGTCGGCCTCGCCGGCGAAGGCCGACAGCGCGGTCGAGGCGAGCAGGGCGGCTGCAAGCAGGAGGGGACGGGCGGTGCGGGTCATCATGGTGATCTCCCCCTCGAGCCTCAGCGGAACAGCGCAGTCGTGGACTGCATCATCTGGTCGGCGGCGGAGATGACCTTGGCATTCATCTCATAGGCGCGCTGAGCGGCGATCAGCTCGCTCATCTCGCTGACGACGTCGACATTGGCCTGCTCCAGGCTGCCCTGGGTGATGCTGCCGAGGCCGTCCTGGTTGGCGACGCCGTCCTGCGGCGCGCCGGAGGAGGGCGTATCGGTGAACTGGTTGTTGCCGACCGGCTGCAGGCCGGCCTTGTTGATGAAGCGGGTGACCTGGAGCTGGCCGACGATGTTCGAGGTGGTCGAGCCTGGCAGCGTCACCGAGACCTGGCCCTGCGAGTTGACCGTGATGCCCGAGGCGTTCTGCGGGATCGTGATGGTCGGCTGCACCGGGTTGCCCTGGGCGGTGACGATGCGGCCCTGATTGTCCATCTGGAAGGTGCCGTCGCGGGTGTATTGGAAGGTGCCGTCCGGCATCAGGACCTTGAAGAATCCTTCGCCCGAGATCGCGAGGTCGAGATCGTTGCCGGTCTGCGACAGCGTGCCTTGCGTCATCGAGCGTGGCGTGCCGACGGTCTTGACGCCGCCGCCGATGTCGATGCCCACGGGAAGGATGGTGCCCTGATCGGAGGACTGCGCGCCGACCCGGCGCATGTGCTCGTAGATCAGGTCCTGGAACGCCGCGGTCTGCTTCTTGAAGCCGGTCGTGCGCAGGTTGGCGATGTTGTTGGAGATCACCTGGACGTTGAGTTCCTGGGCCGCCATTCCGGTCGCAGCGGTGTGAAGCGCCTGCATGTTACGTCTCCTTCAATCTCTGCGGTCAGGCCGGAACGTCGGCGAGTTTCTCGATCGCGTTCTTGCGCAGGTCGCTCTGGACCTGCAGCATGTTGGCGACCTGGGTGTAGGCACGCATCACTTCGACCATCTTGCTCATCTCGCCGACCGCGCTGACGTTCGACTTCTCGATGTAGCCCTGCTGGACGGTCGACTTCGTATCCTGCTGCGGCGTCGCGCCGCCGATGGCGGAGTAGAGGTTGTTGCCCTGCTTCTGCGCCTGCTGCGGGTCGGCGAAGTTGACGAGGCGCAGCTTGCCGCGGATCGAGTCGGTGCGGTTGACGCCCTCGACCACGGTCACGGTGCCGTCCGGCGAGATGTTGATGTCGTGGTCGGTCGGCTGAAACACGATTGGACCGCCGGTGCCGAGCACCGGGTCGCCCTTGGCGGTGACCAGCTGGCCGGTATTGTTGATGTGCAGATTGCCGTCGCGGGTGTAGCGCTCGCCGGCGGCGGTCTGCACCGTCAGGAAGCCGTCACCGGAAATGGCGACGTCCAGCGCATTGCCGGTGCGCTCCATCGAGCCCTGGGTGAAGTCGCGATAGGTGCCGCGGTCCTGGACGTAGGCGACCTTGCGGGCGGCGCCCGGAAAATTGTCCTCATGCGCGCCGGAGGAGAGATACTCCTCGAACAGCTGCTGATCGGCCTTGAAGCCGTTGGTGTTGACGTTGGCGACGTTGTTGGAAACGACGTCGAACTGCCGCTCCAGCACCATCTGCCGCGACAATCCGATGAGAAGCGCATTCTCCACCGGTATCTCCCCTTTTAACGAATCCCGTCCGCGGCGCCTCTCCCAAGGCGGTCTCGATCGGGTCTTCAATGAACCGTTCAGCTCTCCCAAGCCGGCGGGTTCGCAAGGGGTACAGCGAAAGCCGTGCCAACTCTGAAATCGATTTCAGATCAATGTCTTAGATTTTTGGCGGGGACGGAAACACCCGGCAATAACGGCGCGCTAACCATAATTGCCCGGCAAGATTTTCCCACCTCCTTAACAAAAGAAAGCTTCCGTTAACCATTGTTACCGTAGCGTTCCCTCAACGAAGCGCAGATGCGCTGGGAGCGTTGGTTTCGCGTCATCGAGCTTTCTGGCGGCATCGGTTCGACTTCCCGTGATTTTCTCTGGGGACACCGAAGGCCATGGCTGAGAACGAAGGCGGAGCAGGCGAAGGCGAGGAGCAAGCAGGCTCGCCGAAGAGCAAGCTCAAGCTGATCATCATGATCGTCGGTGCGCTGGCGCTGCTCGGTGTCGGCGGTGCGGCCTATTTCTTCTTCTTCAGCCACAAGGCCGACGAGCATCACGCCGAGGCGGCACCGGCGGCGAAGCCGCCGGCCTTCGTCGAGGTGCCGGACCTCCTCGTCAACCTCGTCGGCAATCCCGGCGACCGTGTCCAATATCTGAAGGTGAAGATCGTGCTCGAGGTGAAGGAGGAGAAGCAGGTCGAGCATATCAAGCCGACGCTGCCGCGGGTCACCGACATCTTCCAGACCTATCTGCGCGAGCTCCGGCCGAGCGACCTCAACGGCTCGGCGGGCCTGTTCAGGCTCAAGGAGGAGCTCACCAAGCGGGTCAACGTCGCGCTGGCGCCCAACCAGGTCAACGCGGTGTTGTTCAAGGAAATCGTGATTCAGTAAGGCACGGACGCGCAAGATCATGGCAGGCAACGATCCAGTCGACCAAGATGCGATAGCCGCGCAATGGGAAGCCTCGCTCGATTCGGAGGATCCCACAGAGGCCGCGGAAGCCGCAGCAGCTAATGAACTCACGGAATCGATGGCCCTGCAATGGGCCGCGATGGTCGAGGACGGCAGCCGCGATTTCGGCGCCACCAAGAACGGCGGCGAGCGGGTGCTGTCGCAGGAGGAGATCGACAACCTCCTCGGCTTCACCGCGGGCGAGGTCAATCTCGACGACCATTCCGGCATTCGCGCCATCATCGATTCCGCGATGGTGTCCTACGAGCGTCTGCCGATGCTCGAAATCGTCTTCGACCGCCTGGTGCGGCTGATGACGACATCGTTGCGCAACTTCACCTCCGACAACGTCGAAGTCTCGCTCGACCGCATCACCTCGGTGCGCTTCGGCGACTACATGAACTCGATCCCGCTGCCGGCCGTGCTCTCCGTGTTCAAGGCGGAGGAGTGGGAGAATTTCGGCCTCGCGATGGTCGACTCGACGCTGATCTATTCCATCATCGACGTGCTGCTCGGCGGCCGCCGCGGCAACACCCAGCTCCGCGTCGAGGGCCGCCCCTACACGACGATCGAGACCAATCTCGTCAAGCGCCTGATCGAGGTGGTGCTGAGCGACGCCGAGCAGGCGTTCCGGCCGCTGTCGCCGGTGCGCTTCACCATCGACCGGCTGGAGACCAATCCGCGCTTCGCCGCGATCAGCCGGCCCGCCAACGCCGCGATCCTGGTGAAGCTGCGGATCGACATGGAGGACCGCGGCGGCAACATTGAGCTGCTGCTGCCCTATGCGACCATCGAGCCGATCCGGCCGGTGCTGTTGCAGATGTTCATGGGCGAAAAGTTCGGCCGCGATCCGGTCTGGGAAGGCCATTTCGCCACCGAGATCGCCAGGGCCGAGGTCGCCGTCGACGCCGTGCTCTACGAGGCCGACGTGCCGCTGAAGCAATTGATGCGGCTGAAGGTCGGCGACACCCTGCCGCTCGACATTCGTCCCGATGCGCTGGTCGCAGTCCGCTGCGGCAGCACGATGCTGACGGAGGGACGCATGGGCCGGGTCGGCGACCGCGTCGCGATCCGTGTCACCAAGAATTTGCGCAAGCCGCATACCACGCTTGCGATGTTCGAAGGCGCCGAAAGCCAGAACAAGTTGATGGAGGCCCAATGAACCACTCCCTCGGATTGATCATCGAAAGCCTGGTGGCGGTCCTTCTGGTGCTGACCATCGGCTATTGCATGCTGCTGAACTCCAGGCTGAAGCGGCTGAAGGCGGACGAGCACTCGCTGAAGGCCGTCATCGCCGAGCTGATCACCGCGACCGAGATCGCCGAGCGCGCGATCGGCGGGCTCAAGCTCGCGGTGCGGGACGTCAACGACAATCTCGGCAATCAGCTCGCCGCCGCGACGCAGATGTCGGACCAGCTGCGCAAGCAGCTCGCCGAGAGCGACGGCGTGGTGCGCCGGCTGTCGCGGATCGCCAGCGCCGCGCGTCCGATCACCGCGCCGGAAGCCGCGCCCGAGCCGGCGCCCGCGCCGGTGCCCGCGATCACCACCGAGCCGGTGCGCGTCTCCGGCGCCAAGGCGGTGGCGGCGGCTGCCCAGGCATTCTCTGAACGTCGAAGGACCGGTGGCCTTGCCGCATGAATGCGTTTCGTAACATCCGCGTCATTCCCGTCGTCCTGATCGCCGTGGCGTGCCTGGCGGTCCTGAAGGTGGCCGGCCTCGTGATCGATGGCGGCTACGTGTTCGACTACGACCCGCAATCCTCCAAGCGCTCCTGGGCCCAGGAAAATCTGGGCTATCCGGGCCGCGAGGACAATGACATCGTCACCGGCTCGACCCATGGCGCGCCCAAGGAGAAGAAGGAGGAGCCGCCGAAGCCCGCCGCGCCCGACACCAAGCCGGACGGCATCGTGATCAAGCCGGAGGAACAGCAGCAGCAGGTGTCGCCGGCGGAGAAGGCGATCCTCGAGCGGCTGCAGTCACGCCGCCAGGAGCTCGAAGCGCGCCAGCGCGAGATCGACATCCGCGAGAGCCTGTTGAAGGCCGCCGAGCAGCGTATCCAGTCCAAGACCGAGGAGATGAAGGCGATCGAGAGCCGCATCTCCGGTGCGCAGTCCGCCAAGGCGGAGGCGGATAACGCGCGCTTCAAGAGCATCGTCACGATGTACGAGGGCATGAAGCCGAAGGATGCCGCCAAGGTGTTCGACCGGCTCGAGATGTCGGTGCTGATCGAGATCGCCTCGCAGATCGCACCGCGCAAGATGTCCGACATCCTCGGTCTGATGACGCCGGAGGCGGCCGAGCGGCTCACCGTCGAACTGGCCCGCCGCGCCGGCGCCGAGAAGCCGGAGGCGAGCGCCGAGCTGCCGAAGATCGAAGGCAAGATCGTGCCTGTGAGAAGCAATTGAGCCGCATGTTTAATGCCCCCTTAAACGCCGGATTCTAGACTTCCGGCGTGGCGGGGCAGGCGTATCCGTCAAGTCAGCGGATATCGAACTGGAAGCTTGTGACCATGGCGCGCACGACTCCCAATGGATTGCGGTCGCAGGCCCGCGCGCGCATGCGCGCCGGCTTTGCGCTGCTGTCGGCCATCCTGATCGGACTGATGCTGTCGACGGTCGCGGCCGGCGCCGCGCCGGTGCCTGGGGAGGCCAGCCTGTCGGCGCAGAACGGCTATGCGCGGCTGGTGCTGAAATTCTCCGAGGATGTCGGCGCCGACGTCGCCACCGCGGGCTCGATCCTGCTGATCCGGTTCGACCGTCCCGCCAACGTGCCGATCGACCGCTGGGTCGACGCCGCGCCCGACTACATCTCCTCGGCGCGCGGCGATCCGGACGGCTCGGCGCTGCGGCTGTCGCTGTCGCGCAAGGTGCGCGTCAACACCATGGTCGCGGGCGAGCGCGTCTTCATCGATCTGTTGCCCGACAGCTGGACCGGCGCGCCGCCGCCGCTGCCGGCCGAGGTCGTGCGCGAGCTCGCCGAACGGGCCCGGGCCGCCGAGAAGGCGCTGCGGCTGCAGCGCGCCGAGGCGGAATCGAAGAAGCGGCCGCCGATCCGCGTGCGTGCGCTGGTGCAGCCGACCTTCGTGCGCTTCGTGTTCGAGATCCCCGACGGCGTGGGCATCTCCTCGGTCATGAACGACCAGAAGATGTCGCTGTTCTTCTCGGCGCCCCTCAACTTTGATCTCGCCGACGCCAAGATCGTGTCGCCGCCGAACGTCGCGGCGATCAACCAGCGCATCGACGGCAGCAAGACCGTGGTCGAGATCGGCCTGATCGGCGAGGTCGACGTCCACGCCTTCCGCGAGGAGAAGAACTACAACATCGACATCGCCTATCAGCAGCCGGACAAGAAGGTGGCCGCCGTCTCCTCGGACACGCTGCCGGGTGCCAAGACCTCTGCGGAAAAGCCGGTCGCCGAAAAGGCCAATGGCGAGAAGCCAAATGGCGACAAGCCCAAGTCCGCGGCGCAGCCCGAGATCGTGCCGCCGACGTCGGAGACCATCGCCAAGGAAATGAAGGCGGAGGCCAAGCCTGCGATCGCCGCTCCGGCGACCGAACCTGCTGCCGAGCCGGCGCAGGCTGCAGTGCCCGCTGCGCCGAAAGCGGAAGCCGCTCCCGAAGCCGCCAGGCCCGAGGCGACCAGGGCCGAGGCTCCGAAGGTCGAAGCGGCCAAGTCGGAGACGACCAAGCCGGAGACGGCCAAGCCCGAGGCGATGAAGTCCGAGCCCGCAAAGCCGGAAGCCGTCAAGCCGGCGGAGAAGGCGGCAGAGAAGCCCGCAAGCGGCGCCGCGACGCTGGAGGCGTTGCGCGACAGCGAGGGCCTGCGGCTGACCTTCGGCTTCGGCCAGATCACGCCGGCGGCGCTGTTCCGCCGCGGCGACACGGTGTGGATGGTGCTGGATTCCACCAAGCCTGTTGATGTTGAGCCGATCCGCGCCAAGGGCGGCGCCATCGTCGGCGAGGTCAACCGGATGCCGCTCGACAAGGGCCAGGCGATCCGCATCCGCCTCAACCGGCCGCAGATGCATTCGCTCGGCAGCGACGATGGCGGCCGCAGCTGGACGTTGTCGTTCGCCGACAAGGGCCAGACCAATCAGCAGCCGCTGATGGTGATGCGCAACGTCACCGATCCCGCGCTCGCCAATGTGATGGTGCCGCTCGCCAATCCCGGGGCGGGGATGCTGCACCGGCTGACCGATCCCGATGCCGGCGACACGCTGCTGGTGGTGACCGCGCCGCCGCCGATCCGCGGCTTCATCAAGCGCCAGGACTTCGTCGACCTGTCGCTGCTCGATTCCATCCACGGCATTGCGGTGCGTCCGAACTCCGATGACGTCGCCGTCGAGATCGCGCCCGACAAGGTGATCCTGGGCCGGCCGGGCGGGCTGACCCTGTCGTCGATCGGCTTCTCGCCGGAGCGGGCGCCGACCGCCGTCAGGCCGATGTTCGACATCGACGAATGGCAGCAGAACCAGACCCAGTCCTTCGTGCCGCGCCAGGACATGCTGATCAAGGCGACCGCCGAGGCCGAGCCGGAGCGGCGCGCCCAGGCGCGGCTGGCGCTGGCGCGCTTCTACATGGCGCGCGGCATGTATCCGGAGGCGCGCGGCATCACAAATCTGATGATCTCCGACGACGACCCGCGCACCGACGAGACCGCGATGCTGATGATCCATGCGGTCGCCAGCATCCTGATGGGGCGGCCGGATCAGGGCCTGAAGGACCTCGCGACGTCCTCGATCGGCAACAATTTCGACTCGCAGATGTGGAAGGGGCTCGCTTTCGCGCGGCAGGGCAAGTTTGCCGACGCGCGCGAGAAGCTGAAGAACGTCGAGTTCGCGATCGCCTCGCTGCCGCTCGACCTGCAGCGCATCGTGATCGCCGACGCGATGAAGTCCTCGCTCGAGATCAAGGATTTCGCCGGCGCCGCCAAGCGCCGGGCCGAGCTCGACGTGATCGGCGTGCCCGCCGACATGAAGCCCGACATCGCCGTGCTGCGCGGCCGCCTCGCCGAGGCGATGGCGCAGGAGAAGGATGCGCTCGACGAGTATCGCGTCGCCATCAACTCCAACGACCGCATGGCGGCCGCCGAGGCCAAGCTGTTCGAGATCAAGCTTCTGCAGAAGCGCGGCGAGATCAAGCCGGCCGATGCGCTGAAGGAGCTGGAGACCCTGCAGGTGACCTGGCGCGGCGACGCCATCGAGGTGCAGACCTTGCAGATGATGGCGCAGCTCTACGAGGAGTCCGGGCGCTTCGCCGACTCGCTCGAGGCCGCGCGCATGGCAACCCGTCTGATGCCGAACTCCGACATGGCGCGCCAGGCCCAGGACGCCGCGCAGCGGCTGTTCTCGCAACTGTTCCTGGGCGGCAAGGCCGACGAGCTGCCGCCGGTCGACGCGCTCAGCATCTTCTACGGCTTTCGCGAGCTGACCCCGATCGGGCGCCGCGGCGACGAGATGATCCGCAAGCTCGCCGATCGCCTGGTCGGCATCGACCTGCTCGACCAGGCCGCCGAGCTGCTGCAGTACCAGGTCGACCATCGTCTCGAAGGCGCCGCGCGCGCCCAGGTCGCCGCGCGCCTCGCCATGGTGTACCTCACCAACCGCAAGCCGGACCGTGCGCTGGAGGCGCTGCGCACCACACGCATCGCCGATCTCTCCGGCGAGCTGCGCCAGCAGCGGCTGCTGCTGGAGGCGCGCGCCAACAGCGACATCGGCCGCCACGATCTCGGGCTCGACATCATCACCAATGTGGCGGGGCGCGAGGCGATCCGGCTGCGCTCCGACATCTACTGGGCGTCGCGGCGCTGGCGCGAGGCGTCCGAGCAGATCGAGCTGTATTACGGCGACCGCTGGCGCGATTTCCGCCCGCTCAATCCGGCCGAGCGCGGCGACATCCTGCGCGCCGTCGTCGGCTACGCGCTGGCCGATGATGCCATCGGCCTGGCGCGGTTCCGCGAGAAATACGCGCCGCTGATGACCGGCGAGGCCGACAAGCTCGCCTTCGACATCGCCAGCAAGCCGGCCAGCGGCTCGAGTGCCGAGTTCGCCCAGATCGCCAAGATGGCGGCGGGTGTCGACACGCTCGACGGCTTCCTGCGCGACATGCGCGCGCGCTTCCCCGACGCCACCGGCAAGCCGGAGGGCAAGGATGCGGCAAAGGCACCGTCAGAGGCGACCGGCGCCCTGCCGCGCATCCAGGGCGTCAAGCAGGCGATCGCCGGACGTTGACGTCAGCGGAGCGCCGAGGCTGCCGTATATGAGCGAAGGGCTGGTCGTTCACGGTCATTCCGGGGCAATCGTCGATGCGAAGCCGAAGCGGCTGCGCATTGGCGATTGAACCCGGAATCCCGAGCTTGTTTGGCATGGACGCAAGACAAGGTCGAGATTCCGGGTTCAAGGCCTCCGGCCTTGCCCCGGAATGACGGTTGTAAGGCCGCCCGCTACCCGCCGTAGCTCTGCACCAGGCTGCCCGCGACCAGCGACCAGCCGTCGACCAGCACGAAGAAGATCAGCTTGAACGGTAGGGACACCACGACCGGCGGCAGCATCATCATGCCCATCGACATCAAGACCGAGGCGACGACGAGGTCGATGATCAGGAACGGCAGGAACAAGAGGAAGCCGATCTCGAAGGCGCGCTTCAGCTCGGAGATCATGAAGGCGGGCACCAGGATGCGCAGCGACAGGTCGTCCGGCGTCGCCGGCGGCGCCTCGCCGGAGAGGTCCATGAACAGCTTCAGGTCCTTCTCGCGCACGTTCTTCTGCATGAAGCCGCGCAGCGGCACCGAGGCGCGCTGCAGCGCGTCCTCGACGCCGATCTGGTTCTCGATCAGCGGCCGGACGCCGTCGTCATAGGATTTCTGGAGCACCGGTCCCATCACGAAGGCGGTCAGGAACATCGCGAGCGCGATGATCACCGAGTTCGGCGGCGCCGTCGCCGTTCCCATGGCGGTGCGCAGCAGCGACAGCACGACGACGATGCGCGTGAACGACGTCATCATGATCAGGATCGACGGCGCGATCGACAGCACCGTGAGCAGCGCGATCAGCTGGATCGCCCGCTCGGTGACGCCGCCACCGCCGGCGCCGCCGAGATTGATGCTGATGTCCTGCGCAGCCGCGCTCCCCGCGAAGGCGCCGGCGGCAATCAGGACAGCGATGAAGACAACTCTACGCGGGAGGCTGCGCGATCTCACTGCGACGACT
>NZ_CAFI01000082.1 GCF_000239775.1 Bradyrhizobium sp. ORS 375 | reverse complement strand
GTTCTCGATGTCGATCGTGTGCTCGAACTCTTGCCAAAGGCTGCAATTGCCGCTTAGCCCGTCAACCGTCTCATAGGAGAGACAACAATGAAAACCTGTCTGGTCGTGGACGATTCCAGCGTGGTTCGCAAGATCGCACGCCGTATCATGGAGGAACTGGGTTTCTCCGTCGTCGAGGCGGAAGATGGTGAGCAGGCCCTCGAGCTCTGCACCAAGGGCCTGCCGGACGCCATCCTGCTCGACTGGAACATGCCGGTCATGGACGGCTACGACTTCCTCGGGCGGCTGCGACGGCTGCCGGGCGGCGAAGGCCCGAAGGTGGTGTTCTGCACCACGGAGAATGACATCGATCATATCTCGCGTGCGCTGAACGCCGGCGCCAACGAGTACATCATGAAGCCGTTCGACAAGGAAATTGTCGCTGCGAAGTTCCAGGAAGTTGGCCTCATCCAGGCATTGTCAGCCGAATCCGCCTGATCCCTTCCTCTGCCCAGAAGAGGCCATCCGTGAACCAGCCAGATTATGAATTCCTGCGCAAGCTGCTTCGAGACAAGTCAGGTCTCGATCTGTCTGCCGACAAGCAATATCTGATCGAGAGCCGCCTGCTTCCGCTCGCACGCAAGGCCGGCCTCACCAGCATCAGCGATCTCGTCCAGAAGCTGAAGGACGGATCGAGCGCTCTCGTCAGTCAGGTCGTCGAGGCGATGACCACCAACGAGACGTTCTTTTTCCGCGACAAGGTCCCGTTCGATCATTTCCGCGACGTGATCATGCCCGAACTCCTGAAGGCGCGTGCGAGCCGCAAGTCGATCCGCATCTGGTGCGCCGCCTGCTCGACCGGACAGGAACCCTATTCGCTGGCGATGTCGCTCAAGGAGATGAGCGCCGCGCTCAATGGATGGCGCGTCGAGATCGTTGCCACCGATCTCTCACAGGAGGTGCTCGAGAAGTCGAAGGCGGGCCTCTACAGCCAGTTCGAGGTGCAGCGTGGTCTGCCGATCCAGCTGCTGGTCAAATATTTCAAGCAGGCCGGCGAGCTCTGGCAGATCAATTCCGACGTTCGCGGCATGGTCCAGCATCGTCAGCTCAACCTGCTGCACGATTTCTCGCAGCTCGGCACATTCGACGTCGTCTTCTGTCGCAACGTGCTGATCTATTTCGACCAGGAGACCAAGATCAATATCTTCGGACGGCTCGCCAAGCTGATGGAGCCGGACGGCTTCCTGGTTCTGGGCGCGGCCGAAACCGTCGTCGGCCTGACCGACGTGTTCAAGCCGCTCACGGATCGTCGCGGCCTGTATCGTCCGAGCGGCGTCGTCTCCACGGCCAAGGCGCCACTTCCCGGCGCGCCCAGGGTCGCGGCTGCCGGCACCTAGAAGAGCCGCCACGGCGTGAAAGCAGGACACAGAGATGTCTGAAGAGAACAAAGGAACGGAGCGCGTCACCTTCAGCCGGGGGTACGATGTCTGCATCATGGGCATCGATGGGACCTGGCGGCGGGATTGCCAGCTCAACGCCATCTCCGACAATGACGCGGTGCTGACCGTCGAGGGATCCATCCAGGGACTGAACCTCAAGGAGTTCTTCCTACTGCTGTCCTCGACGGGATTGGCTTACCGGCGATGCGAGCTGGTCCGGGTCAACGGCGCCGAGATGGACATCCAGTTCATCAAGGGGAAAAACAAGAAGAAGCGCGGCGGCATGTCCGCTGGCCAGGAAACGACCGTGAGCTAGGTCGGCTGCAGCCCGGTGGCTCGTCGATCTCCGCGTGAAGCTCCCGGGCGACACACGAAGGCGGCTCAATATCCTGCGCAAGTCCTAAGCGACGTGGCCGTTTTTCGCAGAGCTGCTTTACGGCGCTTCAGGATGAGATGTGTAGAACAACGAAGTCAGTCAATTTTGCCAGGGACGACCAATGTCCGTCATGAGTTCGGAACCAGCGGCCAGCCGCCCGGGAGCTGTGGATGAGGGCGATCGGCGTGCACTGCAGCTTCTCGTCGTCGACGATGACGCTGCCCAGAGAACGCTGATCTCGTTGGCGGCCAAGCAGGCCGGCCACGCCGTGACGGTCGCCGCCACTTGCAATGATGCGATCCGTGAGGTGCGAAACAAGCGCTTCGATTGCGTGACGCTCGATCTCATGCTCGAGGATGGCGACGGCACCGAGGTCCTCAAGGCGATCGCCGACAGCCATTTCGCCGGCTCGGTGATCGTGATCAGCGGCATGGACGCGGCGAGGCGAATTGCGGCGCGGCTCTATGCCCGCTCCCTCGGAATCGATCTACAGAGCCTGCCGAAGCCGGTCGATCTGGCTGCGCTTCGCATCTACCTTGCCAATCTCGGCAAGACCGCGCTGGGCCTTCCGGTGGTCCACACCTGGGGCGGCGTTGCAGCCGATGGTGTTGCTGCCAAGCACCGGTCCTGACTCGGCGCGGCCGCAGCCCGGCAGATGAGTCCCAAACGTATGCAGGTTTGCGGTCCCACCGCCCGATGATCAAAACAAGGGCAGCGCGGGACGGGGTCCCTTGTGTCGACTGCCGTGCAGAAATTGAATTCAGCTTGGCCTGCCGGAACGGCAGCGCTCTGCGCCGGCCCAGCCCGACGATGCTCACGCCGCGATCGTTTGACATCGATCATGATCACATGTGCAGCGATGTGTTTTGCAAGGCAGCATGCTGCTGGCAAAGACTTCCTTGAGATCATGTTCAGATCGTGTTCTCGTGATGGCAGGCGCCGACACGCAGCTACTACTTGTGGGTTGGTGGCTTAAGCCGTACAAATACGGGTGCCCAAATCGCCTCACGAGTATGGTATCATAAGACGCGCTTTCATTGTTTCTTCTCTCTTTGCAAGAGCAATCGCCCATGGCCGAACAAACAACTTCCCGCGGTGAGATCTTTGTCGTCGACGACGACCCAGCCGTGCGCGACACCCTCTCGATGGTCCTGTCGGCGGGCGGATATGAGGTGATCTGCTTTGCGGACGGTGCCGCACTCCTGGCGGTGGCCAGAAGCCGGACTCCCTCCTGCATCCTGCTCGACGTCCACATCCCCGGAAAATCGGGACTCGACATCCTCAGGGAACTTCATGGCGAGGACTATCCGGCGCCGATCTTCATGATCTCGGGCCAGGGCGACATCCCGATGGCCGTCAACGCCATCAAGAACGGCGCGCTGGACTTCATCGAGAAGCCATTTCGCGGCAGTGAGATCGTAGCTCGCCTGAACGATGCCATCGGCGCGTTCGCGCGCCGGCAGAAAGAGAACGCTTCGCCGAAGATCGGCTCGCTGCACTTCCCCGGCCGAGAGCCGCTGACGCGCCGCGAACGCGAGGTGCTGGAGCAGTTCACGGCGGGCGCCTCGAACAAGGAGGCCGGACGCACGCTGGGCATCAGCCCGCGGACGATCGAGGACCACCGCGCCAACATCATGAAGAAGCTGGGTGCTCGCAACGCGGCGGATCTGATTCGCATCGTGATGACGGCGTCGCGCGCCAATTGAGAGTCCGGTCCGGCGGTGGCGCTTCGGGCTTGCGGCCGCGCGCGGCCGGCGGGTCAGGCTTCGTCAGCGGCAAGCGCCTTGCGGATCATGTTGGCCAGTTCGGATTTGCGATAGGGCTTCGGCAGCAGGAGCAGTCCCTCGTCGAGCCGGCCGTGATGGACGATCGCGTTTTCGGTGTAGCCTGACGTGAACAGCACGCGCTGGCCGGGGCGGATCCGCTGGACCTCCGACGCGAGCTGGCGTCCATTCATCGTCCCGGGCATGATGATGTCCGTGAACAGCAGGTCGAACGGCTCGCCGGCGTTGGTGATCGCGAGCGCTTCTGCCGCATTGGCGGCTTCGAGCGTCGCATAGCCCAGGGCATGGAGCTGCGCGAGTACGTAGCCGCGCACCAGCCGGTCGTCCTCCACCACCAGGATCGTTTCATGGCCGCCTTCGATCGACGGGGCGGTGCCCGACGATGAGGCGATCGCGCCCTCGCTGCCCGGCGGCAGGTACATGCGGATCGTGGTCCCGTGCCCTTCCTCGCTGTAGATCCTGATGTGTCCGGCCGACTGCTTGACGAAGCCATACACCATCGACAGGCCGAGCCCGGTGCCCTTGCCCGGTCCCTTCGAGGTGAAGAACGGGTTGAAGACCTTGTCGATGATTCCAGCCGGAATGCCGCTGCCGCTGTCGCTGACCGCGATCATCGCATAGCGGCCCGGCCTGACGTCGTCGTAGAGGCTCGCATAATTCTCGTCGAGGTCGGCCCAGCCGGTCTCCAGGATCAGCTTGCCGCCGTTCGGCATCGCGTCGCGGGCGTTGAGCGCGAGATTGATGACGGCGGTGGCGAGCTGGTTGGGGTCGACATGCGCGACGCAGGTCTCGTCCTGAAACACGGATTCGATTTCGACCTGCTCGCCCAGGGTGGGTCGCAACAGCTTGGCGGTGTCGATGATCAGCGTGTTGACGTCGACCTCGCGCGGTTGCAGCGGCTGCCGGCGCGCGAAGGCGAGCAGATGCTGCGTGAGATCGGCGCCGCGCGCGGCCGCCTCGTCGATCATCCGCGTGATCGCGGCGAGCTGCGGTTCCTTGGCCACGGCCGCCGCGAGGATCTCGATGGTGCCGGTGATCACGGTGAGGATGTTGTTGAAGTCGTGGGCGATGCCGCCGGTCAGCTGACCGATCGCCTCCATCTTCTCCGATTGCCGGATGCGCTCCTCCGTCGCGATCTTGTCCGTCAGGTCGCGGAAGAAGCCGTTCAGAACGAAGCCGTTGCGCGTCTTCAATGCGGTGACGCTGAGCTCGGCCCTGAACTCGCGGCCGTCGCGCCGCCTCACCATGACCTCGCGTCGGCGTCCGACACCGAGCGCCGAGGCCTGGCCGGTCATCACGATGCGGCCGAGCGCCGAGCGCAACTCCTCACCTTCGCCCTCGACCGTGATCACGCCGAACACGTCCTTGCCGAGGATCTCGGCGCGGGACCAGCCGAAGATCCGTTCGGCCTGCGAGTTCCAGTTGAGGATGGCGCCCTTGTCGTCGATCTGGACAAAGGCGTCGAGCGCCGTCTCGACGATGTTGCGGGCGAGCTGCTCGCTCTCGCGCAGGGTTTCCTGCGCCAGCCGGCTCTCCGTCATGTCGCGCCCGATGAAGAAGTGGCGTTGCACCGGCTCCGACCAGTTCGACGTCCAGGATAAGGTCACCACGCGACCATCCTTGTGGACGTAGCGTCCATCGGACGTGCGGGCCCGCAGGCCGTTGCGCGAGGCGCGAAGCTCCTCGCGCGCCTTGGCAAGATCGTCGGGATGGATGAAATCGGCGCCGCTGCGACCGATCATCTCGGCCGGGCTGTAGCCCAGGATCGTCTCCACGCTCGGCGACACCTGCACCAGGATGCCATGACGGTCGGTGATCAGGATCAGGTCCTGCGATGTCTCGAAGATGCGCCGGCGTTCTTCCGTCTGCTGCCGCAGCGCCTGCTCGGTCCTGCGGCTTTCGGTGATGTCGCGGGCGATCTTCGATGCGCCGATGATCTGTCCGCCAGGGGACTTGATCGGCGAGACGCTGAGCGAGGCGAGGATGTGCTCGCCGTCCTTGCGAATACGGACCGTCTCGAACGCCTGGATCCGCTCGCCGCGCGCGACGCGCAGCAGGATGTCCTGGGCCTCGGCCATCCGATCCTGCGGCACGAGAAAATCCGCCTGACGGCCCACGACCTCCTCGGCGGCGTAGCCCAGCATGGTTTGCGCAGCCGGATTCCATCCCGTAATGGTGCCGTCGAGCGCCAGCGTGACGATCGCATCGTTGGAGGACTCAACCGCGGCGCTGTACAGCCGTTCGCGTGCGGCGAAATGGTCGCGCGCCGCCTCCGTCAGATAGTGCTCCTGGACCTCGCGCTCCAGCTCGGCGGTCTTGCTGCGGACCTCGTCCAGCACGCGGGCGAAAGCGCGTGCCAGCACGCCGGTCTCGCCGACGGCCTCGAGCGGAATCTTCACCGCCTCGCCGCGGCCCACGCCCTCGACCGCCTGCGTCAGCTGGTTGATCGGACGTGTCAGCGATCTCGCGACCACGAACGCCAGCGCGGCGGCACACAGCATGGCGATGAGGCCGACCTCGATCGCCGTCTTGCGGATGGCGAGCGCCGGCGCCATGAACGCCGTATTCGGGATCGTCTCGATCACCGCGATCCATTCCTGTCCGGCGAGCAGCGCCGGCGCGAACGCGACGCCGCCGGGCCGGTCGGCGTCATCGTGGAGAATGCGCGCAAAGCCCTCGGTGGTGCCGGTCGCGCTTGCGAGCGACGGGAAATCGTCCTGCCAGCGCGCCGACTGGCCACGTTTCGAGGCGAATTCGCGCTCGGACTCGGGATGGAAGAGATAGTCGCCGCGCGCGTTGACGACATAAAGCTGTGCGCCGGGCCGGGCCGCCGTGCGCAAATGCGCGAACACCGGGCGCATGTCGAGATCGATCATCAGGATGGCGAACGGCTTGCCGTCCGGCGCAAACACCGGCGTGCCGACGCACAGCATCGGGACTCCGGTTTTGGGGTCCGTGGTGTTGCCGTCGAGGATGATCGGCGAGATCCGGATCCCGCCGGGGGCAAGGTTCAGCGTCTCCTTGATGTAGTTGCGTTCGCCGCGCGTGATCAGCTCGCTCTCCGGGACGATCCGGACGGTGTTGCCCGGCCCGAGCCGGTCGACGCGGATCAGCTCGCGATAATTGTTCTCGGTCCCGACCAGTCGGATCATTGCGTAGGTCGGCTTGGCCTGCAGCTCGGCGAAATAGCGCATCGCCACCCGCTCGCGCCACGACTGCGACGACAGACCCTCGCGCGGATCCGGCGCGCCGGACTTCAAGGTCCGCATCAAGGTCGCGAGGTTCGGCGACGCGCGGTAGCCATTGATGTCGTTGCGGGCGCCGCCGACATAGTTCTCCAGCTCGGTAGCCATCAGCCGCGAATGCGACTCGATGCGGTCCAGCGCGCGCGGCAGCAGCGCCCGCTCGAGGCTGCGATAGCCGAGCCAGCCGACGGCGAACACGGCAATCGCAACCAGCAGGATCATCGCAATCGCCAGCCGCGTCGTCAGCGACACGCGGCGGCCGAGACTGCGCGCCTCGCTTGCGCCTTCGGGGCCGCTCAGCGGCGACTGGCCGGTTCGGCTGTCAGGAGTTCGGAATAGCATCGGGGCCTGGCCGGGGTCGATCAACCTGCTTGCCTGCCGACGCCAGGCAATCGGACACCATCGCCAGGAGGGCAGCCGGCTTGAAAGGCTTGGGTAACGCGGACACCGCTCCGAGCTTGGTGGCCATGGTAAGATAGTCGGGCTCGGAGATCGAGCTTGAGGTCTGCGGCCGTCCCGAGGTCATGAGGATCGGAATGTCGGGTGCGCGCCGCAGGATCATGCGCATCGCCTCCAGCCCGTCCATGCCCGGCATGAAGATGTCGAGGATCACCAGATCGAAGCTCTCGTGCTCGACACGGGCAAGCGCCTTCCGACCGTCGCCGGCCGTGGCCACGGCGTGGCCTGCGTGTTCGAGCACGCGCTGAATGGTCAGCTGCATGACAGGATCGTCGTCCACGACCAGTATCTTCGCCACGCTCCGCGCCTCCCGATGGGTTGCCGGCAAGACCAACGGTCAGTTGTAAAGGTTTTGCCCAATTCGCGGCGCGCTGCAAGCGCTTCACCCGTCAACTCACACGCTGACGCCGGGGCGAGTGCTTCCGGTCACCGGACTGGCGGCCCCGGTGGGCTCACCCGACGCGGAAGCAGAGCTGTTGCCCAATCCGATCTCGTTGCCTCAAATTAAGGCACTCGCGCCGTAGTTGTACGGCTGAAGCCCTTCACATTCGCTTAATCGGAACAATGGAAAAGTTACCAAAGTTCCCGTCTTGCTTGTGCTGGCGTCAGCTCAATTGCGCATCCGTGAGCATTTCTGAAGGCATTTCACGACCTCCGAGAAGGGGCCGGGTTGGTCTCGGTTGGTCGTGCGGTGGATCGGGGCGCCCGAGGAGAGGCGGGCAGTTTGGAAGTCGTGGGGGATTTGATGTTTGGCTTCGTTTCGAATCTGAAGATCCAGAGCCGGTTGCTTGCCGGATTTGGTCTGGTCTGCATGCTGCTTGCCTGTGCGGTCGGCTATTCGGCCTACGCCGTGTCGGACGCGTCGGAGCACTTTCGCAAGATCGTCGGGCTCCGATCGCCGGTCGCGATCGCAAGCACACAGCTGGTTGCGAGCCTCCATGCGACGCTGGCGGCGTTGCGCGGCTATCTGCTGACCGGGGATCCCGAGCTGAAGCAGCGGCGTGCGACGCTGTGGATGGAGTTCGACAAGACCATCGCGGAATTCGACCGGCTTGCCGCCGGCTTCAGCGTTCCTGCCAACAGGGCGCTGTGGGCGGAGGCCAAGCCGCTGCTCAACGAGTTCCGGGCGGCTCAAGACAAGGCCGAGAGCGCGGCTTTCACGACCGATGCCTATCCAGCCACGAAGCTGCTCGGCGCCGAGGCCTCCCCGCTGATCGCGACCATGTTCGCCGAGGTCACCAAGATGATCGACGAGGAGAACGGTCTCGAGGCGACGCCGGAGCGGAAGCGCCTCTTGAAGACGATGGCCGACGTGCGCGGCAATCTGGCCGCGGCAGGGTCGCAGCTCAGGCTCTATGTCGCATCCGGCGATGCGTCCGACCGCGACAGGTTCGCCGCGCCTTACACCAACTACAAGAACGCTGTGGCCGCCCTTGCGTCCCAGGCCAGCCTGCTGACCCCGTCGCAGAAGGCCGCTTTCGACAAGGTCGCGCAGGCCAGCGAGGCGTTTGCGAAGCTTCCCGATCGCATCTTTGCGCTCCGCCAGTCGCCGCAATGGAATGCTGCGGTGTTCCTGCTGGCCACCGAGGCCGCGCCGCGCGCGAACAAGCTGCTCGACCTGCTCGACGGCAAAAGGCGGGCGGACGGCACGCTCGGCGACGGTCTCAAGACCAACCAGCTGGACGTGCTGGTGAAGGATTCGGCAGCCGTGACCGCCCTGATCGAACGCCTCATGGTCACCGAGTGGCTGCTGCTCGCGGTCGGCCTCGTGCTGTCGCTGAGCATCGCCATCGCGGTCGCGCGTTCGATCACCAGGCCGATCAAGGAGCTGGTAGCCGACTCGGCCCGGCTGTCCGACGGCGACACCACGGTCGAGTTCAAGACGGCGACGCGCGGCGACGAGATCGGCGACGTTTCGAAAGCCGTGGCGGTGTTTCGCGACAACGTCATCGCGCAGCAGCAGGCCTCAACGAACTATGTCCGCGAGGCCGAAGCGCGCGAGGCGATGAACCGCAACATGGAAGAGGCGGTCGAAGCTTTTCGCATCAAATCCACCGAGCTGCTGTCCGAGGTCGACGACAATGTCGGCGTGATGCGGAACACGGCCGAGTCCCTCACGGGCATCGCCGGCCACGCCACCGAGCAGGCCTCCTCCGCAGCGGGCGCGTCCGAGAAGACCGCCGTCAACGTACAGACGGTGGCCTCTGCCGCCGAGCAGCTGACGAGCTCGATCGTCGAGATCGGTCGGCAGATCGAGCTGTCCAACGCCACGGTGCGCAACGCCAACACCACGACGGCGCGTTCGGAGGCCGAGATCGAGAGTCTCGCTCAGGCGGCGCAGAGCATCTCGACCGTGGTCGATCTGATCCAGGCCATCGCGGCGCAGACCAATCTGCTCGCGCTCAACGCGACGATCGAGGCGGCGCGCGCGGGCGAGGCCGGTCGCGGCTTCGCCGTCGTCGCGCAGGAGGTGAAGTCGTTGGCCGAGCAGACGGCCAAGGCGACCCAGGAGATCAGCCAGCACGTGCAGGGCATCCAGAGCTCGACCAGCAACGCGGTTGCCTCCGTCAAGGAGGTCTCGACGGCGATGCGCCAGATGGCGGACGTGACCACTGCGATCGCCAGCGCCGTGGAGGAGCAGGGGGCGGCGACGCGGGAGATCTCGCACAACGTTCAAATGGCGGCATCGGGCAGCAAGATCCTGGCCTCCAACATCTCCACGGTCAGCGCGGCGATCGAGGAGACCAGCCAGTCGGCGGACAGTGTCCGCAGCGCGTCCGACAACGTCTCGCGGGTGGCCGAAAACCTCGCTGCGGAAGTCCAGGAGTTCTTCATCAAGCTGCGCACGGGTGCGCTCGATCGCCGCGTCGAGGACGACCCGAACTACCGGGGGCCGGAACGCCGCGTCAATCGCGGCACCGGACAGGCGCCGCGTCGCGTGGCGTGACGCCAGCTAGCCGCTGAGGTAGTCCGGCCATCCGCTGCGGATCGTCGCGAGGTCGCTGAGCGTGCCGGTCAGATGTTCGCGCAGATGCGCCTGCGCCTCGTCCGGCTGTCCCGCGGCGATCGCATCGACGATCTGCTTGTGGTGACGCAGGATGGTCTGCGCCTTGCCGGGGGAGGGCAGATGCAGCCGCCTGAGACGGTCGATATGGCCGCTGCGGCTGCGCACCAGCGTCCACAGCTCATGCTTGTCCGCGGCGGTGTAGAGCCGTTCGTGGAAAGCGTTGTCGACGACGGTGAAGGACGCGAAATCGCCATCCTTCGCGAAGCGCCGCTGCTGAGCGATCAGCGCGTAGAGATCATCGGTTGGAGCGGCCCTCGGCGTCAGCGCCAGCAGGCGCACGATTTCGAGCTCCAGCGCCTGACGCAGGAACTGCGCCTGCTGTGCCCGGTCGACATCGATCCGGCTGACCAGCGTCGCATGCTGCGGGAAGATTTCCACCAGGCCTTCCTCGGCGAGCCGCATCAGCGCGTCCCGGATCGGAGTCGAGCTCAGGCCGAACTCGGCCTGCAGGGCGGTCCTTGACAAGGGGGCGCCGGGCGGCAGCACGAGAGCGATGATCTGGTCGCGCAGCCGTTCGAATACCTGCGGCGCCGCGCGCCGGCTCGGGTCGAGCCGTTCGGGAATGAGAGCTGCAGGCGGCGTCGCAGGAAGGGCCATGAGAGCGGACGTCCGGGTTCGAATGTCGCAGGCTGAGAACAACGCTTGTCAGAGATACACTAATGCATTAGTGCATCTCGCGACCGGCCGTCAAGAAGCTGCCGGCGTGCGAGGAGGGATGTCCCATGTTTGAGAAGTTCGGGCGCTCGGCCACACGGGCCGTCGTCGTACTGGCCGCAATGTGGATCGCGGCGGACTGGAATGCGGCCCAAGCGCAGCAGAAGACCGAGATCTCGCTGTCGCGCCAGCCCGGCATCTTCTACATGCCGAGCCACATCATCGAGAAGCAGAAGCTGATCGAGAAGCATGCCGCGGCGCTCGGCGTTCCCGGCGTCACCACCAAATGGCTGACCTTCTCGGGCGGTGGCGCGCAGACCGACGCGCTGCTGTCGGGTAGCGTCGACATCCTCAACACCGGCACCGGCAACCTGCTGCTGCTGTGGGACCGCACCCGCGGCGGCGTGAAGGGCATCGTCGCCACGTCGGCGCAGCCGATGACGCTGATCAGCCGCGACCCCAACATCAAGTCGATCAAGGATTTTGGTCCGACCGACAAGATCGCGGTGCCGACGGTGAAAGTCTCGACCCAGGCCATCGTGCTGCAGATCGCCGCTGCCGAGGCGTTCGGCGCCGATCAGTGGAACAAGCTCGATGCCAACACGGTGCAACTCGGCCATCCCGATGCCTACACCGCGCTGACCAACCCGCAGCACGAGGTGCACAACCACTTCTCGATCCCGCCCTACACGTTCCTCGAACTCAAGAACGTTCCCGGCGCACATGTCGTTCTGAACTCCCCCGACATCATGGGCGGGCCGCTGAGCCAGGCGCAGTTCTTCACCACGACAAAGTTCGCCGATGCCAATCCGAAGATCATCCAGGCCGTGCGCGACGCCACCAAGGAGGCGCAGGACCTGATCCGCAGCGACACCAAGGCGGCTATCGAGATCTACAAGGAGATCACCGGCGACAAGACCTCGGTCGAGGATCTTCTGGCCTGGCTCAAGGAGCCCGGAATGATGGAGTGGAATCTGGAGCCGCAGGGTACGATGAAGTTCGCCGCCCATCTCGCCAAGATCGGTACCATCAAGACCCAGCCGAAGGCGTGGACCGACTACTATCTTCCGGTCGCGCATGATCTGAAGGGCAACTGATGTCCGCGCTGCTCGATGTCGATGGCGTCACGCTGCGCTACAAGACCTCCAGCGCCGTGATCACGGCGACGGAGCGGGTCGGCTTCTCCGTCGACCGCTCCGATCGCTTCGTGCTGCTCGGCCCTTCCGGTTGCGGCAAGTCGACCCTGCTGAAAGCCGTCGGCGGCTACATCAAGCCGAGCGAAGGCCGCATGCAGATCAATGGCCGTGAGATCACCGGACCCGGCGCCGACCGCATGATGATCTTCCAGGAGTTCGATCAGCTGCTGCCATGGAAGACCGTGCTCGCCAACGTCATGTTCCCGTTGCTGACGGCCCGGCGCATGCCGCGCAAGGAAGCCGAGAGCAGGGCGCGCGCCTATATCGAGAAGGTCGGGCTGACGCGCGTCGTCGATGCCTATCCGCACACCCTGTCGGGCGGCATGAAGCAGCGCGTGGCGATCGCCAGGGGCATGGCGATGGAGCCTGACATTCTGCTGATGGACGAGCCGTTCGCGGCGCTGGACGCGCTGACGCGGCGGACCTGCCAGGATGAGTTGCTGCAACTCTGGAATGAGACGAAATTCACGGTGCTGTTCGTGACGCATTCGATCGCGGAAGCCATCAAGATCGGAAACCGCATTCTGTTGCTGTCGCCGCATCCCGGCCGCGTCAAAGCCGAGGTGATCGACGTCGACAAGGTCTCGACCGAGGACGGCAGCGCCGCGCGGCTGGAGAAGCAGATCCATGATCTGCTGTTCTCCGAACCCGCAACGGCGCATTGAGGAGGCCTGGATATGGCTGACGCCAAGATCATTCTGCGCGAGACGTCGACGGCCAGCGCGGGGCCTGCCGATGTCGAGCGCAAACTGAGCGTGCTCGAGCTGTTGTGGAACGACGGCTTCGTCCGCAAGAGCCTGATCATCGTCGTGCTCGCGGCGATCTGGCAGGCCTATGGCAGCTATCTCGACAATCCCCTGCTGTTCCCGACCTTCTCCGACACCATCGCAGCGCTCTGGGAAAAGCTGCGCGACGGCACCATTCCGATGCGCGCCTGGACCTCGCTGAAAGTGTTGTTCATGGGCTATGCCGCGGGCATCACGCTCGCGGCCATCCTGACCGTGCTGGCGATCTCCACCCGAATCGGCACGGATTTTCTCGAGACCGTCACCGCGATGTTCAACCCGCTGCCGGCGATCGCGCTCCTGCCGCTGGCCTTGATCTGGTTCGGGCTCGGCAGCGGCAGCCTGGTATTCGTGCTGATCCACTCGGTGCTGTGGCCGGTCGCGCTCAACACTCATTCCGGCTTCAAGAGCGTGTCGAACACGCTGCGCATGGTCGGACGCAATTACGGCCTGACCGGCTTCTCCTACGTCATCCGCATTCTCATTCCCGCGGCGTTCGGTGCGATCCTCACCGGCCTGAAGATCGGCTGGGCCTTCGCCTGGCGCACCCTGATCGCCGCCGAGCTGGTGTTCGGCGTCTCCTCAGGGCAGGGTGGCCTCGGCTGGTTCATCTTCGAGAACCGCAACCTGCTGGAGATTCCGGCTGTCTTCGCCGGCCTCCTGACCGTCATCCTGATCGGCCTCGTAGTCGAGAACCTGATCTTCCGCACCATCGAGCGCAAGACCGTGCTGACCTGGGGGACCCAATCATGACGACACGCAAGACGCCCGATGAGCTGCGCAGCGCGCGCTGGTTTGCCCCCGACGATCTCCGCTCCTTCGGCCATCGCTCGCGCGTGATGCAGATGGGCTATGCCCAGGAGGAGTGGAAGGGCCGCCCGGTCATCGCCATCGTCAACACCTGGTCGGATGCGCAGCCCTGCCACATGCATTTCAAGCAGCGCGTCGACGACGTGAAGCGCGGCGTGCTGATGGCGGGCGGATTTCCGATCGAGCTGCCGGCGCTGTCGCTGTCGGAGTCGCTGTTGAAGCCGACCACGATGCTTTACCGCAACATGCTGGCGATGGACGTCGAGGAGCTGCTGCGCAGCCACCCCGTGGACGGCGCCGTGCTGATGGGCGGCTGCGACAAGACGACTCCGGCGCTGCTGCTCGGCGCCACCAGCATGAACCTGCCCGCGATCTATCTGCCCGCAGGCCCGATGCTGCGCGGCAATTGGAAGGGCAAGACGCTCGGCTCCGGCTCGGATGCCTGGAAGTACTGGGACGAGCGCCGTGCTGGCAAACTGTCGGAGGCTGACTGGAGTGCGATGGAGGCCGGCATCGCCCGCAGCCACGGCACCTGCATGACCATGGGCACGGCGTCGACGATGACGGCGATTGCGGAAGCGATCGGCATGACCCTGCCGGGCGCGTCGTCGATTCCTGCGGCTGATGCCGAGCACATCCGCATGAGCTCGGAATGCGGTCGCCGCATCGTCGAGATGGTGTGGGAGGATCTGACGCCGTCGAAGATCCAGACGAAGGCAGCGTTTGAGAACGCAATCGCGGTGGCGATGGCGATGGGCTGCTCGACCAATGCCATCATCCACGTCATCGCGCAGGCGCGCCGCGCCGGCGCCGACATCGGGCTGGATGATTTCGAGGCCGCCAGCCGCAAGGTGCCGGTGCTCGCCAATGTCCGGCCGAGCGGCGACACCTATCTGATGGAGGACTTCTACTACGCGGGCGGCTTGCCTGGATTGATGAGCCGGATGACGGAGCATCTCCATCTCGACTGCGTTACCGTCAACGGCCGCACCCTCGGCGACAACATCAAGGGCGCCGGCGTCTACAATGACGACGTCATCCGCCCGCAGTCCAATCCGATCTATCGCGAAGGCGCGCTCGCCGTGCTCAAGGGCAACCTCGCTCCGGACGGATGCGTCATCAAGCCTTCGGCCTGCGAGCCGCGCTTCCTCAAGCACACCGGCCCGGCTCTGGTGTTCGACGACTATCCGTCGATGAAGAAGGCGATCGACGATCCCGATCTCGACGTCACGGCCGACCACGTCATGATCCTGCGCAATGCCGGACCGCAAGGCGGGCCGGGCATGCCGGAATGGGGCATGCTGCCGATCCCGACCAAGCTGGTGAAGCAGGGCGTCCGCGACATGGTGCGGCTGTCGGACGCGCGCATGAGCGGCACCAGCTACGGCGCCTGCATCCTGCACGTCTCGCCCGAGTCTTATATCGGCGGTCCGCTCGCGCTGGTGCGCAACGGCGACCTGATCACGCTCGACGTCGCCGCCCGCACGATCAATCTCGACGTGCCCGCGGACGAACTGGCCCGCCGCCGCGCCGCCTGGACGCCGCCCGCGCCACGCTTCGAGCGCGGCTACGGCTGGATGTTCGCCCGCCACATCCGCCAAGCCAATGACGGCTGCGACTTCGACTTCCTCGAGACGGGCTTCGGCGCGCCGGTGAAGGAGCCGGCAATCTATTAGTTCACACCGTCATTCCGGGGCAGGCGAAGCCTGAACCCGGAATCTCGAGATGAGGTGTCCAACTATCACCCCAACGGCGGTGCGCTCCCTCCCCCCTTGTGGGGGAGGGGGGTAGCCCCAAGCGACACCTTCTCCGCGGACCCCCACCCCCAACCCCTCCCCGCAAGGGGGAGGGGAGTTGCAGCGAGCAAGATCAGAGAGATGACCAAACTCAGCACCGCCACCCGCAACAAGCTCAAGACCGTCTCGACAGCCACTGTCGCCACCGCGCTGTTCAAGCGCGGCCTGCGCATCCAGTGCATCCAGAATGTCCATCCGCTCAGCCCGGAGCAGCCGACGATGGTCGGCGAGGCCTTCACGCTCCGCTACATCCCGGCGCGCGAGGATCTCAACACGATCGACGTCTTCCGCGATCGGGGGCATCCGCAGCGCAAGGCCGTGGAGGATTGCCCGCCCGGTGCCGTGCTGGTGATGGACAGCCGCAAGGACGCGCGCGCCGCGTCGGCCGGCGCCATTCTCGTCAGCCGCCTGCAGCAGCGCGGCGTCGCCGGCGTCGTCACCGACGGCGGCTTCCGAGATGCGGCCGACATTGCCAGGCTCGGCATTCCCGCCTTCCATCAGCGCCCGAGCGCGCCGACCAATCTCACCTTGCATCATGCCATCGAGATCAACGGCCCGATCGCCTGCGGCGACGCGCCGGTGTTTCCCGGCGACGTCATCCTCGGCGACTCCGACGGCGTCATCGTCATCCCCGCCGGGATCGCCGATGAGATCGCCGACGAGACCTTCGAGATGACCGCGTTCGAGGATTTTGTTGCCGAGCAGGTCGCCCAAGGCCGCTCCATCCTCGGCCTCTACCCGGCGACGGATCCGCAGACCCCGGCAGATTTCGCCGCCTGGCGGGCGAAGAACAACAGGTAGCTGCTACGTCCCCCGCTGTCGTCCCTTGCCCCGTTGGTAAGGCGAGAGCGGGCCATATCCTCCGCCGTCGTCCCGGCCTTGAGCCGGGACCCATAGCCACAGGGCTGTGTGATGGCAAAGGACGTGGCTCCAGCGTGCTCAACAATAAACAGCGGTGGTTATGGGTCCCGGCTCAAGGCCGGGACGACACCGTTGATGCTGCGAGTTGCCGGGCAGTCAGTTCACGCCCGGGCGCCGCTCAGGCAGTCCGATCCGCCATCCCCACCGCCCACAGCGCGAACGCGTAGACGATGGCGATCTCATCCAAGCGATTGAAGCGGCCGGAGGCGCCGCCGTGGCCGGCGCCCATGTTGGTGCGCAGCACGACCGGGCCGCCTGATGTCATCGTCGCGCGCAGCCGGGCGATCCATTTCGCCGGCTCCCAATAGGTGACGCGCGGGTCGGTCAGTCCGGCCATCGCCAGGATCGCTGGATAATCCTTCGCCGCGACGTTGTCGTAGGGCGAGTACGACAGGATGGTGCGGAAATCCTTCTCGCTCTCGATCGGGTTGCCCCATTCGGGCCATTCCGGCGGCGTCAGCGGCAGGGTGTCGTCGAGCATGGTGTTGAGCACGTCGACGAACGGCACCTCGGCGACGATGCCGGCGAACAGCTCGCCCGAACGGTTGGCGACCGCGCCCATCAGCATGCCGCCGGCGCTGCCGCCATGGCCGACGATGCGCTTGGCGCTGGTGTAGTTCGCCGCGATCAGCGCACGCGCGCACGCGGCGAAATCGTCGAAGCTGTTGGTCTTCTTCTCGCGCTTGCCGTCGAGGTACCAGCCCCAGCCCTTGTCGGTGCCGCCGCGGATATGGGCGATCGCGTAGACGAAGCCGCGGTCGACCAGCGACAGCCGGTTGGCCGAGAACGAGGCCGGCATCGCATGGCCGTAGGAGCCGTAGCCATACAGCAGCAGCGGCGCCGAGCCGTCGGCCTTGAAGTCGCGCCGGTGCAGCAGCGACACCGGCACCTCGGCGCCGTCCGCGGCCTTGGCCATGATGCGCGTGGTGACGTAGTCGGCCGGATTGTGTCCGGACGGAATCTCCTGGCGCTTGCGCAACGTCTTTGCGCGCGTCACCATGTCGTAGTCCCACACCTCGGATGGCGTCGTCATCGACGAATAGGCAAAGCGCAGATTGGTGGTGTCGAACTCGTAGGAGCCCATCGCATCCAGCGAGTAGGCGCCTTCGGCGAAGGCGATCGCGTGCTCCTCGCCCGACTTCAGATCGCGGATCACGATCGACGGCAGCGCATTGGCGCGCTCCAGCCGCACCAGATGGCCGCTGTAGAGATCGTGGTCGAGCACGTAGATGCCGGCGCGATGCGGGATCAGATCGCGCCAGTTGGCGCGCTCGGGTGATGCCAGCGGCGCGGTCACGATCTTGAAGTCGATGGCGCCGTCGGCATTGGTGAGAATGAACAGCTCGTCGCCGCGATCGGCGATCGAATATTGCACGCCGTTCTCGCGCGCGGCCACCAGACGCGGCGGCGTCTCGGGCGCATCGAGATCGATCAGCCGCTGCTCCGATGTCTCGTGATCGCCGCCGGCGATGACGCAGAACCGGCCCGACGTCGACTCGTGCACATGGGTGAACCAGCCGGTGTCCTTCTCCTCGTACACCAGCACGTCGTCGGCCTGCTTCGTGCCGAGCTTGTGCCGCCACACCTGCATCGGGCGGTGGTTGTCGTCGAGCTTGACGTAGAAGAAGCTCTTGCAGTCGCGCGACCACACCACGCCGCCGTCGGTCTCCTCGACGATGTCAGCGAGGTCGTCGCCGCCGTCCCAGTCGCGCACGCGGATGGTGAAATATTCCGAGCCCTTGGTGTCGGCGCTCCAGGCCACGAGATTGTGGTCGTGCGAATGCCGGCTGCCGCCGAACTTGAAATACTCGTGGCCGCGCGCCAGCGCGTCACCGTCGAGCCCGATCGTCTCCGCGCCGCCGTGGCGCGGCGTCCGGCAGAACAGCTCGTGCTGGCCGCCCTCGCGGTACTTGCGGAAGTAGGCGTAGGGACCGTCCGGCGACGGCACCGAGGAGTCGTCCTCCTTGATGCGGCCGCGCATCTCGGCAACGATCGTCTTCTGCAGCGGCGCGGTGTGGCCGAGCACGCTTTCCGCATAGCCGTTCTCCGCCTCGAGATAGGCGCGGATATCCGCATCCAGCAACGTTGGATCGTGCAGCACCTCCTGCCAGCGTGCATCCTTCAGCCAGGAATAATCATCCTCGACGGTGATGCCGTGGCGGGTGAAGGAGTACGGGCGGCGCGGCGCCACCGGCGCCTTGGTGCTGCTATCGGTCATGTTGTCCTTACGGGGTCACGCTCTCGCCGAGCCACTGGATCGCGGCGTCGAGGCCGCCGCGGCCGTGCGGAATCTTCAACGCCACCAGCGCCATTTCGATCACGCCGAGCGTTCCCAGCACCATCGGTGCATTGACATGGCCCATATGGGCGATACGGAACGCCTTGCCCTGGAGATCACCGATGCCGGTGCCGAGCACGACGCCGCACTGCTCCTTGCAGTAGGTCTGCAGCACCGCGGGATCATAGCCCTCGCCGACCAGCACGGTCGTCACGGTGTTGGAGCGCTCGGCGGCATCCTCGATGTTGAAGCCGATCACCTGGCCCTCGCTCCACTTCGCGACCGCGCGGCGCACCGCCTCGCCGAGCAGCTGGTGCCTGCGGAACGCGTGCGGCAGCCCTTCGGCGAACAGCATGTCCATGGCCCGGCGTAGCGCGAACAACAGATGAACCGGGGCGGTGCCGCCATATTTGCGATAATGCTCGAGGCCCTCGCGCTCGCTCCAGTCCCAATACGGGGTGCGCATGTTGGCGCGCTCGTGGGCCTTCAGAGCACGGTCATTGGCCGCCACGAAGCCGAGGCCAGGCGGCGTCATCAGACCCTTCTGCGAGCCGGACATCGCGACGTCGATGTTCCACGCATCCATCTCGAACGGCATGCAGCCGAGCGAGGCGACGGTGTCGACCATGTAGAGGGCAGGGTGGCCTGAGGCCTTGATCGCGCGGCCGATCGCCTCGACGTCGTTGACGACGCCAGAGGCGGTGTCGATCTGCGCCACGACGATCGCCTTGATGCTGTGCTCCTTGTCGGCGCGCAGCCGCGCCTCGACCTCGGCCGGTCGCACGGCGCGGCGCCAGTCGCCACGCAGCACCTCCACTTCGGCACCCATCGCCTTGGCCGCGTGACCCCAGCCGACCGCGAAGCGGCCGCTCTCCAGCACCAGCACCTTGTCGCCGCGCGACAATACGTTGGAGAGCACGGCCTCCCACGCGCCATGGCCATTGGCGATGTAGATGTAGGTCTTGCCCTTGGTTGCGAACAGCCGGCCGAGATCGGCCATGATGCCGTCGGTCAGCTCCACCATCTGCTTGGAGTAGATGTCGAGCGCCGGGCGGTGCATCGCCTGCAGCACCTCGTCCGGCATCGTGGTGGGTCCCGGGATGGCCAGAAACTCCCGGCCCGCGCGAACGGTCATTGTCAGTGTCCTCGGCGATGAAATCTAGCGATGGGGTGTGGCAGGCGCTCGCACGCGGCGAGCCCGGACTGGTTTTACGTGGCGCGGCTGCCAATGAAAAGCCGGAGAAGCCGGGGGGCTGGCATGCCCCGGTCAGCGAGGCCCGGGAGCCTCAGCGGCGGGTCTCGCGGCAGCCGGCGGCCTCGGCCTCCTCGACCGAGCAGAACCAGCGCGTGCCCTTGGCGACGTGCATCTTGATCTGCGCGTACCAGCGGCTCTTGGGCGTGTGATAGATGCACTCGCCGGCGCCGTTGACGTTGCCCTTGATGGTGCAGTCGGGGGAGGGCGCGACCGGGCCCGAGGCCGAGGCGAGCAGGATGTTGCGCGCGCCCTCGGGCGGCTTGGTGGCGCCGAGGATCGTGGTCTTCTTGTTGCGCACGCGCCAGTCCCACGGCGCGATGAACGCGCCCTGCCACATGCCGGCCTTGGCGGTGCGCGCCTCGGCCTCGTCCGGCTCGTAGTCGCGCGACAAGGTGCGATAGGCCAGCGCCCAGCCGCTGCGCACCAGCCATTTCTGGATGTCCTCGCCATCAACGTCGCAGCGCGCCACCTGACGTCCCCTGCGGTCGATCGACCTGGGATGACACACCCAGCTCTTGCCGTCGGCATGCTTGATCAGTTCGTCGCGCGCGGCCACGCCGCAGGTCCAGCGCTCGCCGTCCTTGTTCAGGCAGAGCTGATCGACCGATGGCGCGTCGATGCCGCCGAGCCGGACGCGGGTGGTGCCGATCACCACGCTGTCGGCCTCGCGGACTTTGGCGACGCCGGTGATGTCGGCGGCGGACGCGATGGAGGGCAGCAGCAGGAAGAGCGCGAGCAGGGCGGGTTTCATCGTCATGAACGGGCGCGGATCGTCCTTGGGGAAATGCAATGCCCGCAATTGTGCGGCGGATCGGGCGCTTGTTCCAGCGCGGTGATTGCCTGACTTGCTCAACTTCGCGCGATGCGAGGCCGTCCGGCATTAGGAATTCAGTCATCGCCACGACGACGGTGCGCTCCCCTCCCCCTTGNGGGGA
>NZ_CAFI01000083.1 GCF_000239775.1 Bradyrhizobium sp. ORS 375 | reverse complement strand
CGGCTAGCTCGCAAGAAAGTGAGGCGTCGGACCCGTGCCCGGCGTAACTTGGTGCAATCTCATCCGTAAATCCGGTAATCCCTGTCGTACGGAGACACAGATGATCGACCGCCGCATGATGTTTACGACCACAGCCGGACTGTTCGGCCTCGCCGCTTTGCGCTGGTTCGGCGGTTCCGCGCCGGCGCGCGCCGCCGAGAAGTTCGAAATCGAGAAGACCGAGGCGGAATGGCGCGCCCAGCTGACGCCCGAGCAGTTCGACATCCTGCGCAAGGAAGGCACCGAGCGGCCCTGGACCAGCCCGCTTCTGAAGGAGCACCGCAAGGGCACCTTCGCCTGCGCCGGCTGCGATCTGCCGCTGTTCTCCTCGGACACCAAGTTCGACAGCGGCACCGGGTGGCCGAGCTTCTTCAAGCCGCTCGACAATGCGGTCGGCACCCGCCAGGACAAGACCTACGGCATGGTCCGCACCGAGGTGCATTGCCGTCGCTGCGGCGGCCATCTCGGCCACGTATTCGATGACGGTCCGAAGCCGACCGGTCTGCGCTATTGCATGGATGGCCTGTCGCTGGTGTTCCATCCGGCGAGCCCGTCGTCGACCTGACGAAAATTCTCCGCCTGGCAAAAATTCTGTGCCTGGATTGCCGCGCGCGTCCGTTGAAGACCTGAAAAGCGGGTCTTCACGACGCGCCGGCGCCTGCCCGCAGCAGCCGAGCCGGAGCGCGATGGTGCGCGTGCCGGCCCGGCAAGAACTGCCGGCTCGGCAATTGTTCACCACTTCTGCTACCGCTTTTTTGACGTCGTTATTTTTCAAGTCGCTGATTTCACAGCGATTTCATATCTGGCACAGCGATTGCGACAGCTCTCCACGAAACGCGGTGCGGGCCGACCCCGCCGCCGGCATCCATGTGGAGAGATTGGTATGGGTATCTTCGACGCGATGAACACCTCGGTGAGCGGTCTGTCCGCTCAATCATTCGCGCTGCAGAACATTTCCGGTAACATCGCGAACGCCTCGACCGTCGGCTACAAGGGCATCGGCACCAGCTTCGAAGACCTCATTCCGAACGCTACCAACCCGACCCGGCAGAACGCCGGCGGCGTCACCGCCTTCGCCAAGGCGACCATCACCACGCAGGGCACCGTCTCGACCTCCTCCGTCGCCACCAACATGGCGATCAACGGCGACGGCTTCTTCAACGTGCAGAAGGCCTCGTCGGTGGTCGACAACGTCCCGGTCTTCACGGGCGTCACCAACTACACCCGCCGCGGCGACTTCCAGCTCAATGCCAACGGCAACCTGATCAACGGCGCCGGCTACTATCTGATGGGCGTCGCGGTCGATCCGAAGACCGGCAACGCCACCGGCAACGTGCCGACGGTGCTGCAGTTTGCCAACAACTTCGTGCCGGCGCAGGCGACAACCGCCATCCAATACGCCGCCAACCTGCCGACGCAGCCGAAGACCGGCGCCAGCGGCAATGCTGCCGTCGGCACGCTGGTCGCGGCCGGCGGCCTGAACTCGGCCGACCTGTCGAACGTGCCGCTGCCGGTCGGCACCAATTTCTACGCCGACGCCACCACCACGGGCGGCACCGCGGTCAACAAGAACGCGGCCAACATCACGACCACGACCCTGCTGTCGGGTGCGGCGGCCACCGACTCCATCACGTCGAACTTCACCTCGGGCGACACCATCACGCTGACCGGCAGCGCCGGCGACGTCGTCACCTTCTCCTTCGTCTCGTCGGGCGCATCGGGCACGCAGATCAATGTCGGCGACTCCGTCGGCACGCTGCTGGCGAAGATCGCGGCGGTGACCGGCGTCTCGCCGACCATCACCGCCGGCAAGATCACCCTTCATTCGGGCAGCGGCGAGGACTGGACCTTGAGCAGCGCATCGAGCGGCTTCACGGCGCTCGGCCTCACCTCGCCGGTGGCGCTGACGCGAACGGCCACTGCCGGCACCGGCATCGTGATCGGCAACGATCTCACCAACTTCAACAACGAGACCATCTCGGGCGGCGCGGTCACGACCTACAACTCGGCCGGTACGCCGGTGAACGTGCAGCTGCGCTGGGGCAAGACCGACAGCTCGACGCTCGGCACCGGCCACAAGGACGTCTGGAACCTGTTCTACCAGACCAATTCCAGCGCCACCGGCTCGACCGTCGCCTGGCAGAACGTCGGCACCAACTTCACCTTTGCCTCGGACGGCTCGCTGACCTCGCCGACGACGTCGTCGATCTCGATCCCCAACGTCGTGGTCGACGGCACCACGCTCGGCACGGTCAGCCTCAACATCTCCTCCGGCGCGCTGACGCAATATGCCAGCACGATCGGCTCGGCGACGATCAACAACATCTCGCAGAACGGCTTCGCCGCCGGTCAGCTGCAGTCGGTTGCCGTCAACAATAGCGGCATCGTCACCGGCACCTTCTCCAACGGCCAGACCATCAACCTGGCGCAGGTGACGCTGTCGCACTTCAACGGCACGAACTACCTGAAGGCGCTCGACGGCGGCGCCTATGAGGCGACCGACCAGTCCGGCCAGGCCATCATCGGCGCCTCCGGCAAGATCTCGGGCGGCTCGCTGGAAGGCTCGAACACCGACATCGCCGACGAGTTCACCAAGCTGATCGTGACCCAGCAGGCCTATTCGGCCAATACCAAGGTGATCACGACGGCCAATTCGATGGTGCAGGATCTTCTGAACGTGCTGCGCTAACAGCGCAGCCCGTGGCGGTTGAAATGACATAAGGCAAACGAACATGGGTTTGAGTTCAGCCCTCGCCACCGCGATGTCCGGCCTGCGCTCGACGCAGGCGGCGCTCTCGATCATCTCGTCGAACGTCGCCAACGCCAACACGCCCGGCTACGTCGCGCAGAACCCGAATCAGATCGAGGTCGCCTCCGGCGGCTTCGGCTCGACGGTGATGACGACGGGCGTCAACCGTCAGCTCGACCTGTTCGTGCAGAACCAGCTCCGCACCGAGACCTCGGGCGGAGCCTATGCCGGTCAGATGGCCAACATCCTCGGCCAGCTGCAGTCGGTGTACGGCACGCCTGGCGGCAGCGGCACGCTGGAGACGGCGCTCAACAATTTCACCACCGCGCTGCAGTCGCTGTCGAACAATCCGAGCAACCAGTCGGCGCAATCGGTGGCGCTGTCCGCGGCGCAGGGGCTGGCCCAGCAGCTCAACGCGACCACCAAGGGCATCCAGACGCTGCGGACCAATGTCGAGCAGGACATCGGCAACTCGGTCACGCAGGCCAACGCGGCGATCAAGCAGATCGCCACCTTGAACACCCAGCTGCAGGGCCTCAGCCAGTCCGATCCGTTGTCGGCGACGCTGCAGGACCAGCGTGACAACGCGATCGACACGCTGTCTAAATATGTCGACATCCGCGTCGTTTCGGACTCGACCAACGGCATCAGCGTGTTCACCAACTCCGGCATCCAGCTGGTCGGCGCGGGGCTGAGCTCCGAATTCACCTTCTCCTCGCCCGGCACGCTCGACGCCACCTCGCAATACAACAGCAATCCGACCAAGAACGGCGTGGGGCAGCTCAACATCAAGCTGTCCAACGGTGTCTCGCTCGACGTCGTCGCCAACAATCTCCTGAACTCCGGCCAGATCGCGGCCGATCTCAAGCTGCGCGACCAGACCCTGGTGCAGGCCCAGACTCAGGTCGACCAGCTCGCAGCCACGATGGCTTCGGCGCTGTCGGACAAGACCACGGCAGGCACAGCGGTCGCAGGTCCGCCGGCCGGCTTCGACGTCTCGACCACGGGCCTGCTCGCCGGCAACACGATCAATCTGACCTACACGGATTCCAGCAACGTTCAGCGCCAGGTCAAGATCGTCAACGTCAACGACCCCGCCGCGCTGCCGTTGCAGAATGCGACCGGCGCCAACCCGTCCTATGTCGGGGTCGACTTCTCGCTCGGCATGGCCTCGGTGGTCACGCAGCTCAACAGCGCGCTCGGGGCGGCGCATCTGCAGTTCTCCAATCCGAGCGGAACGACGCTGCGCATGACTGACGACGGCACCAGCCAGGCGACGGTGCGAGCGGCTTCTTCCACAACGACGGTACAGACGCTCGCCAGCGGCAATGCTCAGCTGCCGGTGTTCACCGACGGCGGCGCGCTCTACACCGGCGCGATCACTTCGAGCGGCTCGCAGATGACGGGCCTCGCCGGCCGGCTCAACGTCAATCCCGCGCTGCTCAATGACGCGACCAAGCTGTCGACCTACTCGACCTCGCCGCAGACGGCGGCGGGCGACTCGACGCGGCCCGACTTCCTGTTCGCGCAGCTGACCTCGGCCACCTTCAGCTACTCGCCGACGACCGGCCTCGGCTCGGCGGCGCAGCCGTTCCAGGGCACGGTGTCCGGCTATCTGCAGCAGTTCGTCAGCCAGCAGGGCAGTGCCGCCGATCTCGCGACCCAGCTCAACCAGGGCCAGAGCGTCGTGGTCGCCACGCTGAAGGAGAAGTTCAACTCCACGGCAGGGGTGAACATGGACAGCGAGATGTCCAACCTGATCCAGGTCCAGAACACCTATGCCGCCAATGCCCATATCATGTCGGTCGTGCAGAGCATGATGCAGAGCCTGCTCCAGGCGTATCAGTAAGGTGCGTGTCAGATGACGATCAGCAGTGTCAATTACGGAACGTCTCTGCTCGGCCTGTCCGTGCGGAACATCTCCAACCAGCTCGCCGACCTCTCGACGCAGCTGTCGAGCGGCAACAAGGCGAACAACTACGCCGGGATGGGCCCGGACGAGGGGTTTGCGATCGCGGCGCGGGCGCAGCTGTCGAACATCTCGGCCTTCTCGCTGACGATGACGCACGTCAACACGGTCATCGGCGCGATGAATACATCGCTGCAGTCGTTGTCGAAGATCGGCAGCCAGGTGCAGAGCGGCGCCTCCGCGACGCCGCAGAACCTGACCAGCTCCGGCCAGACCACGGGCCAGCTCACGGCGTCCTCCAATCTGTCGGCGATCGTCGGCATTCTCAACACCCAGGTCGGCGACCGCTTCATCTTCTCGGGCAGCGCCACCGACCGTCCGGCGATTGCCTCCGCCGACGAGATCCTCAACGGCACCGCCACGCAGGCCGGCCTCAAGCAGGTGATCGCCGAGCGGCGTCAGGCCGATCTCGGCCTGAACGGCCTCGGCCGTCTCAACCTCTCGGCCTCGGCCACCGTGCCGATCACGCTGTCGGAGGACGTCGCCGGCTCGCCGTTCGGCTTCAAGCTCAGCTCCGTGACCTCGTCGCTGACCAATGCCACGGTCAGCGGTCCGTCCGGCTCGCCGGCGGGCATCTCGGTGGACCTCACGGCTGGCAATCCGAATGCCGGCGACCAGATCAGCTTCATCTTCAAGCTTCCTGACGGCACCTCGGAATCGATCCAGCTGACCGCGTCGACCACGACGCCGGCGCCCGCCAACACCTTTGCGATCGGCGCGACGCCGGCGGCGACCTCGGCCAACCTGAACGCGGCGCTGAACACCGCAGTCACGACACTCGCCAACACGGCGCTGGTTGCCGCCTCCGCGGTAACCGCGGGCGACAATTTCTTCAGCACGGCAAGCTCCGTGTCCGGGACCGCCGTCAACAACAAGGCGGCGACGCCGGCCCCGATCACCGGCGCGACGCTGCTGTCGGGCGCGGCCAGCACCAACTCCATCGCGACCAATTTCGCCAGCGGCGACACCATCACGGTGAACGGTCAGACGCTCAGCTTCGTAGCCTCGGGCGCGAGCGGCAACACCCAGATCAACATCACCGACAGCGTGCAGACGCTGCTGTCGAAGATCGACACGCTGAGCGGGACGTCGAAGGCCTCCACCGTGAGCGGCGGCGTGATCACCCTGCGCACCGACGACGCGGCGAGCTTCTCGATCTCGAGCTCGAATGCGGGTGCGTTCGGCGCCCTCGGCTTCTCCGGCACCGTCACCGCCGCAGCGCCGCCGTTGCGGGTGTCCGGCACGCCGCTGGGATCGGCGACCAGCCTGGTCAACGGCTCGACCAACACGATCTCCTGGTACACCGGCAACAGCGGGACGGGCTCGGCGCGGTCGAGCTCCACGATCCGCATCGATACGGCGCAGAGCATCCAGTTCGGCGCCCAGGCCAACGAGTTCGCGATCCGCAACCTGGTGCAGCAGACCGCGGTCTATGCCGCCGTCAACACGCCGCCGGCGGGAGCCAATGCCGGCCAGCAGATCGGCGCGCTCAGCCAGCGCATCGCCTTCAACATGACGGCGCAGCTCGGCCAGCAGTCGATCTCCGACATCCAGACCGACTTCGCCAACGCGCAGACCACGATGAAGGACGCGACGGCGCGCCAGACCCAGGCGAAGGCTGCGATGCAGAGCCTGGTCGACCAGACCGAGGGCATCTCGCAGCAGGAGGTCGCAAGCCAGATCCTGCAGCTGCAGACCAATCTGCAGGCCTCCTACCAGACGACGGCGATGCTCGCCCAGCTGTCGCTGGTGAAGTACCTGTAAAAAAACGGGGACGGCGGTTAAGTTCTCGTTAACCGCGTCTCTTTAGCTTTTGTTCAGATTTGGGGCGGGAGCCTCTGCATCTGGAGGCTGACGTGAGTAACGCGAGCGACGAGCGGATCCATCTGGTGATCGCGACCCCATGCTTCGGCGGGCAGGTGTCGAGCATCTATGCGAGCTCAGTCTTCGCTTTGCAGCGCGAACTGCGCGCCACCTCGAACGTCGGCCTGACGGTCCACATGCGCGACGGTGACGCGCTGATCACCCGCGCCCGGGCCAATCTGGTCACGCTGTTCCTCAACGATCCCACCGCGACCCATCTGCTGTTCATCGACGCCGACATCGGCTTCTCGCCGAAGCAGGTGTTCCGGCTGATCGAATCCGGCGGCGACATGGTCGCCGGCGTCTATCCGATCAAGAAGGTCAACTGGACCAAGGCCCGCCGCGCCATCAGTTCCAACCGCATGGATGTGCCGGCGGCGTCGCTCGATTACGTGATGGAGATCGAGAACCCCGATCACGTGGCGGTGGTCAACGGCTTCACCCGCGTGCGCTACGCCGGCACCGGCTTCCTGATGATCCGCCGCCGCGTCATCGAGGCGATGATCGCGCATCCGGCCTATGCGCCGCTGCAGTTCTTCCGCGAGCATTCGCACGATGCTTTGGCCGGCAGCCCGAACCGCTTCGCGCTGTTCGAATGCATGATCGATCCTGACACCGGCACCTATCTCAGCGAGGACTTCGCCTTCTGCAGGCGCTGGACCGATCTCGGCGGCGAAATCTGGGCCGATCTCGACAGCCGGCTCGATCATGTCGGTCCGTCCGTGTTCCACGGCAATGTCGCTTCGCAGTTCGCATCGGCCGTGAACGTCCCCACGGCCGCCGCAGACGCCGCGTGACGATCGCATCATGACGCCGCCCGCGACCCGGCCGGAGCTCTCGACATCGTCCCTCGTCGGTCGGCGTGCGCTGGACGCGACGACCGGTCTGCGCGATCTGTTCGCATTGCTCGGCGATCTCCTCATCGACGGTGGCGACAGCCGCCTGGCCCTCGACCGTCCGTGGGGCCGCAACGCCTATGGCTGCCCGCCGACGCCGGCGCCGGATCTCGTGTGCTTTTCCTCGAGCACGGCTTCGCCGATCTCCGAGCGCGCCTATGCGCGGGTCGAGCTCGCACGCGAGCAGTTGATGCATGCGGCGATCTCGCTCGGCGTCAACGACGCGCTCGATCGCCGCACCGAGGAGATGCGCAGCGAATTGCGCCGTCATCTCGGCCTGGCCGACGATGTCGACATCGTGTTCTCGCCGTCCGGCACCGACTCGCAGCTTCATGCGCTGGCGCTGGTGCGGGCCGGGCTCGGCGACCACGTCACGAGCGTGATCGTTGGCAGCGATCAGACCGGCAGCGGCACGGCTGCAACCGCGCGGGGACGCCATTTCAGCACGCGGACCGCGAGCGGTCTCGCCGTCACCAGGGACGCCCCGATCGAGGGCCTTTCGGGGAAGGCGGTGTTCCTGCCGCTGCTCGACGGCGCATCGGTGCAGCCGCGAAGCAACATCGACGCGGTGCTGCTCGACACCGTCGCAGGACTGGTCCGAGAGGGACGCAGCGTGCTGCTGCAGGTGATGGACGCCTCCAAGCTCGGCTGGCGCGCGCCTGGCATGGCCTGCCTCGACGAGGTGGCGCGGCGCTGGCCGGGCCGCGTCCAGATCGTCGTCGACGCCTGCCAGATGCGGCTGGGGGCAGGGCGGCTGCGCGCGCATCTCGATCGCGGCCATCTGGTGCTGATCTCCGGCTCCAAGTTCTTTGGCGGACCGGCCTTCAGCGGTGCGTTGCTCGTGCCGCGCGCGGTCGTATCTGCGCTGCATCGCGGCCATGCCGTCGCGTCCGGATTGCTCGACTACGTCAATCGCCACGATTGGCCGCTGGCCTGGACGGATCTGCGGGCCCGCTCGGCGTCGCGCGCCAACATCGGTCAATGGCTGCGCTGGGAAGCCGCGCTGGAGGAGATCGCGGCCTATCACGCCGTGCCCGAGGCGTTTCGCCGGATGGCGATCCGGCAGCTCGGAGAGGCGATCGAGAGTCTGCTGATGTTGTCGCCGGTCCTGCGTCCGATCGCGACTCACGGCGCCGCCGAGGCGGCAGATGGCGAATTCGCCGGTCCCACGATCTTCCCCTTCGCGCTTCAACGCGACGGCCGACTGCTCGATCTCGGTGAGACACAGGCCGTGCATCGCGCGCTGCAGCACGATCTCGCCAGCCGCTTCAGCGGACGTTCGGCCGCCGTCGCCGCGCGGCAGTGCCTCGTCGGCCAGCCGGTGCGGATCGACCGCCCCGGCGAGGCGCCGTCGGCCGCGCTCCGGCTGTGCATCGGCGCGCGGCAGGTCACGGACGCATGGAGCGACGACATCACCGCGGCGCGCGTCAATCTCGAAGCCGACATCGACCGCATCGCCGACGTGGTCGCCAAGATGGAGCTGCTCGTGTCGGAGCTGAGCAGCCAGGATCTCAGGGACATCTGCGATGGCAACTGATCTGCTCGCCTTGGGCGACTCCACTCGCGCGGACTTTGCCGACCGGATCGGCATGGCCAAGATCGCCAAGGCCGCCTTCGATGGCCAGGATCTGAAGCCGATGTGGGCGGCCTTGCTCGGCAAGCTGCTCGACGGCACGGCCACCGCCGGTGAGGGGCTCGATCTGGCTCTGGTCGCGCAACTGATCGGCGAGAAATCGTCGGGGCTCGCGATCCAGCATGACGTGCTGCAGGCGCAGCAGCTCTATCGCGTCGCGGGTAACGGCTTGGCCCCGCGGCTGCGCGTGCTCGCGCTGGCGGCTTCGACCGACATGGGCAGCAACACGCCCATCGAGTTCCTGCTCGAGGACACCGACATCGAGCTGATGCTGCTCTATGTCGTGCCGGGCGCCGAACTGCCATCGCCGCTGCCCGCGCATGATGTCGCCATCGTCATCGCCTCCGATTCAGAGGACTGCCAGCACGCGCTGCACGAGATCGACGCGGTGGCGGCGCGCTGGCCGCGCCCGCTGCTCAATCCGCCGCAGCGGATCTGGCATCTCGATCGCGACAAGCTGCACGCGCTGCTCGCCGGCGTCGAGGGGCTTTTGATTCCGGCGACGATCCCGGCCGAGCGCGAGCGCCTCGTCGAGGTGGCGGACGAGCGCGAGCCGATCGAGGACATCAGCGAGGCGCTCGGCTTTCCCATCATCATCCGGCCACGCGGCTCGCATGCCGGCGTCGGCCTCGAGAAGATCGAGGAGCCGATCGAGCTGTCGCTCTATCTCGACGAGCGCGACGAGCAGGAGTTCTTCGTCTCGCGCTTCGTCGACTATGCGAGCGAGGACGGCCAGTTCCGCAAATATCGCATCGTGTTCGTCGACGGCACCGCCTATGCCTGCCACATGGCGATCGCGCGGCGCTGGGACATCTGGTACCTCAACGCCGGCATGGCGGCGAGCGAAGGCAAGCGCCTCGAAGAGGCGACGTTCATGCAGACCTTCGACATCGGCTTCGGCCGGCGTCATCGCAGCGTGCTCGCGGCGATCGCCGAGCGCATCGGCCTCGACTATTTCATCATCGACTGCGCGGAAACGAAGAACGGCGCGCTGCTGGTGTTCGAGGCCGACAATACGGCGGTCGTGCACAACATGGATTCGCCGGATGTCTTCCCCTACAAGCCGCCGCAGATGCGCAAGATATTCGCGGCGTTCGCCGACATGATCGTCAAGCGCGCCGCTGCGGCGGCGGAGCAGGCGGCGTGAGCGACGCCGCGCGCACTGCTCCGACGCTGCGGCCGGCCGAGACGCTCGATCCGCAGGACTGGAGCGCGGTGCGCGCGCTCGGTCATCGCATGCTCGACGACATGATCGACTACGTCGCCGGCATCCGCGATCGTCCGGTCTGGCAGCCGATGTCGGCCGCGACGCGGCAGCGCTTTCGCAGCGAGCTGCCGCATGCGCCGACCGATCTCGCCGAGGTCTATCGGGATTTCAGCGAGCTCATCGTCCCCCATGCCACCGGCAACGTGCATCCCGGCTTTATGGGCTGGGTGCATGGCGGCGGCACGGTGGTCGGCATGCTCGCGGAGATGCTGGCCGCGGGGCTGAACGCCAATCTCGGCGGCCGCGATCACGCGCCGATCGAGGTCGAGCGCGAGGTGGTCGACTGGACGCGGCAGCTGTTCGGCTTTCCGCAAGGGGCCAGCGGCCTCTTCGTCACCGGCACCTCCATGGCCAATCTGATGGCCGTGCTGGTCGCCCGCCGCGCGGCGCTCGGCCCTGCTGTTCGCATTGAGGGCGTAGGCGAGGCCGGCGGACGCCTGCGCGCCTACACCTCGAAGGCCGCCCATGGCTGCATCGTCAAGGCGATGGATATCAGCGGCTTGGGGAGCGATGCGCTGCGCAGCATCGCCGTCGACGCCGCGCATCGCATCGATATCGCCGCGCTGCGGGCCGCCATTGCGGCCGACCGCGCTGCGGGCTTACAGCCGTTTCTGGTCGTCGCATCCGCCGGAACCGTCGACATCGGTGCCATCGACGATCTCGCAGAGGTGGCCGAGCTGTGCCGCAGCGAGAGGCTGTGGTTTCACGTCGACGGTGCGTTCGGCGCGCTGGCTATGTTGTCGCCCGAGCTCGCCCCCAAGCTCGCCGGCATCGAGCAGGCGGATTCGATCGCGCTCGACTTCCACAAATGGGGGCAGGTGCCGTACGACGCGGGCTTCCTGCTGGTGCGCGATGGCGGCAAGCATCGCGACGCCTTCGCCGCGCCGGCCGCCTATCTGCGTCGCGAGACGCGCGGCCTCGCTGCCGGCGCCGAATGGCCGTGTGATCTCGGGCCTGATCTGTCGCGCGGTTTCCGCGCGCTGAAGACCTGGTTCACACTCAGGACGTTCGGCACCGATGCGCTCGGCGCCATGATCGCGCGCAGCTGCGCGCTCGCGCGCGATCTGCAGCAGCGGGTGCGCGAGGAGCCCGAGCTCGAGCTGCTGGCGCCGGTCAATCTGAACATCGTCTGCTTTCGCTACCGGTGCCAAGATGCCGACGCGATCAACGGCGCTGTTGTCGCCGACATCCACGAATCCGGTCTCGCCGCTCCATCGACGACGATGCTGGAGGGCCGCTTGGCGATCCGCGCCGCGATCGTGAACCATCGCACCGACACGTCCGATGTCGATCGGCTGATCGCTGCGGTCCTGAGGTTCGGCCGTCAGCGCACCGCCGGCACCACGGCGTTGATTGATGTCGAGGCGCCGCCGCTCGTGCCCGGATCGTAAACGGTCCGGCCTTGCCGGGTGGATGGTACCATCGCAAAGGTGAACTGAGATGGTGGGCGGAAGCTTTCCGAAGTTGGTTGACGCGTGGTGAAGACGCCGGCGCGCGAGAGAATCTCTCTTTGTTTTCAATGGGCCGCTTGATCGTTTCGCTGCGCGACGGCGGTCGCCCGCGCGACTCTCTGGACGATTGAACGGCGCTGCAGCCACAACCGCTTCAGCAATCGTTAGGCACTGCCATTCACCGTGACGCCCGCTTGCCTCGACCAAGAATTCGGTCTGGGCCGCACGCCGATCTCGAAGGGATCGGGCGTTTGTTTCACACCAGAAGGGTATGAAAATGTCAGGTATCGTCCTCTCGGCGTCGGTGCGCCAGAATCTGCTTTCGCTGCAGTCGACGGCTCAGCTCCTCGCCACCACCCAGAACAACCTCTCCACGGGCAAGAAGGTCAACTCGGCGCTCGACAACCCGACCAAC
>NZ_CAFI01000084.1 GCF_000239775.1 Bradyrhizobium sp. ORS 375 | reverse complement strand
CGACCTGCCGGCGAAGAACGGTTCCGTCGATCCGGAGGAAAATTTCCGGATGATCTGGGAGGTCGACCCGAAGGCTGCCAGCCGACTCAACGACATCGCCAAGTCCCTGAAGGGCGCCGACCGCCTGATTCTCGCCACCGACCCTGATCGCGAGGGCGAGGCCATCTCCTGGCACGTGCTGGAAGTGATGAAGGAGAAGCGCGCGCTGAAGGATCAGAAGATCGAGCGCGTCGTCTTCAATGCCATCACCAAGCAGGCGGTCTCCGAGGCGATGAAGAATCCGCGCCAGATCGACGGCGCGCTGGTCGACGCCTATATGGCGCGCCGCGCCCTCGATTACCTCGTCGGCTTCACACTCTCCCCCGTGCTGTGGCGCAAGCTGCCCGGCGCGCGATCGGCCGGCCGTGTCCAGTCGGTGGCGCTGCGCCTCGTCTGCGACCGCGAGCTTGAGATCGAGAAGTTCGTTCCCCGCGAATACTGGTCGCTGATCGCCACCCTGGCGACGCCGCGCGGCGACACGTTCGAAGCGCGCCTGGTCGGCGCCGACGGCAAGAAGATCCAGCGGCTCGACATCGGCACCGGCGCCGAAGCGGAAGACTTCAAGAACGCGCTCAACGCCGCGACCTACTCGGTCCTCACCGTCGACGCCAAGCCGGCGCGCCGCAATCCGCAGGCGCCCTTCACCACCTCGACCCTGCAGCAGGAGGCCAGCCGCAAGCTCGGCTTTGCTCCGGCGCATACGATGCGCATCGCGCAGCGCCTTTATGAGGGCATCGACATCGGCGGCGAGACCACCGGACTCATTACTTATATGCGTACCGACGGCGTGCAGATTGCGCCGGAGGCGATCACCCAGGCGCGCAAGGTGATCGGCGAGATCTACGGCAACAAATATGTGCCGGACAGCCCCCGCCAGTATCAGACCAAGGCCAAGAACGCCCAGGAGGCGCACGAGGCGATCCGCCCCACCGACCTGTCGCGCAAGCCCGCCGAGCTGCGCAAGCGGCTCGATGACGACCAGGCCAAGCTCTACGAGCTGATCTGGACCCGCACGATCGCGAGCCAGATGGAATCCGCCGAGCTCGAGCGCACCACCGTCGACATCACGGCCAAGGCGGGCGGACGCACCTTGGAGCTGCGCGCCACCGGCCAGGTGATCAAGTTCGACGGCTTCCTCGCGCTCTATCAGGAAGGCCGCGACGACGAGGAGGACGAGGACAGCCGCCGCCTGCCGCAGATGAGCCAGGGCGAGGCGCTGAAGCGCCAGAATCTTGCCGTCACCCAGCACTTCACCGAGCCGCCGCCGCGCTTCTCCGAGGCTTCGCTGGTCAAGCGCATGGAGGAGCTCGGCATCGGCCGGCCCTCGACCTATGCCTCGATCCTCGATGTGCTCAAGGCCCGCGGCTATGTGAAGCTGGAGAAGAAGCGGCTGCACGGCGAGGACAAGGGCCGCGTCGTCATCGCCTTCCTCGAGAACTTCTTCCGCCGCTACGTCGAGTATGATTTCACGGCGGATCTGGAGGAGCAGCTCGACCGCATCTCCAACAACGAGATCGCCTGGCAGCAGGTGCTGAAGGATTTCTGGACCGGCTTCATCGGCGCCGTCGACGACATCAAGGATCTGCGCGTGGCGCAGGTGCTCGACGCGCTCGACGAGATGCTCGGCCCGCACATCTATCCGCCGCGCGAGGATGGCGGCGATGTCCGGCAGTGCCCGACCTGCGGCACGGGACGGCTCAATCTGAAGGCCGGCAAGTTCGGCGCCTTCGTCGGCTGCTCGAACTATCCGGAGTGCCGCTACACCCGGCCGCTCGCCGCGGACAGCGAGGCCGCGGCCGACCGCATGCTGGGCCAGGATCCGGACTCCGGCCTCGAGGTCGCCGTCAAGGCCGGCCGGTTCGGGCCCTACATCCAGCTCGGCGAGCAGAAGGACTATGCCGAGGGCGAGAAGCCGAAGCGTGCCGGCATCCCCAAGGGCACCCAGCCCTCGGACGTCGATCTCGATCTGGCGTTGAAGCTGCTGTCGTTGCCGCGTGAGATCGGCAAGCATCCGGAGACAGGTCTGCCGATCACCGCCGGGCTCGGCCGCTTCGGGCCGTTCGTCAAGCACGACAAGACCTATGCGAGCCTGGAAGCCGGCGACGAGGTGTTCGACATCGGCCTCAACCGCGCCGTCACCTTGATCGCCGAGAAGGTCGCCAAGGGTCCGAGCAAGCGCTTCGGCGCCGATCCCGGCAAGGCGCTGGGTGATCATCCCTCGCTCGGCCCGGTCGCCGTGAAGGCCGGCCGCTACGGCGCCTATGTCACCGCGGGTGGCGTCAACGCCACCATCCCCGGCGACAAGGAGAAGGACACGATCACGCTTGCCGAGGCGATCGCCCTGATCGACGAGCGCGCCGCCAAGGGCGGCGGCAAGCCAAAGGCGGCAAAGAAGTCAGCGAAGAAGACCGCCGCCAAGCCAAAGGCCGGCGGCGACGACGACGACACGCCGAAGCCGGCGAAGAAGACCGTCGCCAAGAAGGCCGCGGCCAAGCCGAAATCGGACTCCACCAGCAAGGCGCGTGCGCCGGTTGCCAAGGCCGCCAAGACATCGGCCAAGCCTGCGACCAAGGCCACGCCCAAGAAGAGCGCCGGCAAGGCCCGCGGATGAGAAAATGATCAAAAAGCGCGACATCGGCTTCCCTCCGCGGGAGGCCATCGTCGCCTTCATCCGCGCCAATCCGGGCAAGGTTGGCACCAAGGACATTGCGCGTGAGTTCGGCCTGAAGAACGCCGATCGCGCAGCCCTCAAGGAGCTGCTGCGCGAGCTCGTCGCCGACGGCACCGTCAAGAAGAGCGGCCGCAAGAAGATCGTCGAGCCCGCGACATTGCCGGCGACGGTTGTCGCCGACATCACCGGCCGCGACAGCGATGGCGAGTTGATCGCCAAGCCCGCCGAGTGGGACGAGGCCGAACAGTCCGAGCCGCCCCGTATCCGCATCTACGCGTCTCGCCTCGCCAAGCCAGGCGCCACCGCCGGCGTCGGCGATCGCGCCCTGCTCCGCGTCGAACCGATCAACGATGCCGACGGCGTCGCCTATCGCGGCCGCGTGCTGAAGGTGATCGACCAGGCGCGCAACCGCGTGCTCGGCATTTTCAAAAGCAACCCCAATGGCAACGGCGGTCGCCTCATCCCCGTCGACAAGAAGCAGGCGGGCCGCGAGCTGTCGATTGCCCCGGGCGATACCCGGGACGCCAAGGACGGCGACCTCATCAGCGTCGACATGCTGCGCGGCCGCGGCTACGGCCTGCCCGCGGGCCGCGTGAAGGAGCGCCACGGCTCGGTTGCGACCGAGAAGGCGATCAGCCTGATCGCCATCCATGCGCACGAGATCCCGATGGAGTTCTCGTCGGCGGCGATCGCGGAAGCCGAAGCGGCGCAACCGGCGACCTTGAAGGGCCGCGAGGATTGGCGCGAGCTGCCGCTGGTCACGATCGATCCACCCGACGCCAAGGACCATGACGACGCCGTTCATGCCGAGCCGGATCCCGATCCGAACAATGTCGGCGGCTTCATCCTGCATGTCGCGATCGCCGATGTCGCCTACTATGTGCGGCCGGGCTCGGCGCTCGATCGTGACGCGCTGATCCGCGGCAACTCGGTGTACTTCCCCGACCGCGTCGTGCCGATGCTGCCGGAGCGCATCTCCAACAATCTGTGCTCGCTGGTGCCGGGTGAAGCGCGCGGTGCGCTCGCGGTGCGCATGGTGATGGGCGCCGACGGCCGCAAGCGCTCGCACTCGTTCCACCGCGTGCTGATGCGCTCCGCCGCAAAACTCTCCTACGCGCAGGCGCAGGCCGCGATCGACGGCAGGCCGGATGACGTCACGGGTCCCCTGCTCGAGCCGATCCTCAAGCCGCTCTACGCCGCCTACGAGGTCGCCAAGCGCGGCCGCGACGCGCGCGATCCGCTCGACCTCGACCTTCCCGAGCGCAAGATCCTGTTGAAGAAGGACGGCACCGTCGACCGCGTCGTCGTGCCCGAGCGCCTCGACGCGCACCGGCTGATCGAGGAGTTCATGATCCTCGCCAACGTCGCAGCCGCCGAGGCGCTGGAGAAGAAGGCGCTGCCGCTGATCTACCGCGTGCATGACGAGCCGACGGTCGAGAAGGTGCATGCGCTGCAGGAGTTCCTGAAGACGCTCGACGTGCCCTTCGCCAAGTCGGGCGCGCTGCGGCCGTCGCTGTTCAACCGCGTGCTGACGCTGGTCGCGGGCCAGGATTACGAGAAACTCGTCAACGAGGTCGTGCTGCGCTCGCAGGCGCAAGCCGAGTACTCCTCGGAGAACTACGGGCATTTCGGCCTGAACCTGCGCCGCTACGCGCACTTCACCTCGCCGATCCGCCGCTACGCCGACCTCGTCGTGCATCGCGGACTCTTACGCGCGCTCGGCCTCGGCGACGGCGCCCTGCCCGACAGCGAGACGCCGGATCATCTCGCCGAGGTCGCGGCGCAGATCTCGGTGACCGAGCGGCGGGCGATGAAGGCCGAGCGCGAGACCGCCGACCGGCTGATCGCGCATCACCTCGCCGACCGCGTCGGCGCCACCTTTCAGGGCCGCATCTCCGGCGTCACCCGCGCCGGCCTTTTCATCAAGCTCGATGATACCGGCGCCGACGGCCTGGTTCCGATCCGAACCCTCGGCACGGAATATTTCGATTACGACGAGACGCGCCACGCGCTGATCGGCCAGCGCAGCGGTGCCATGCACCGGCTGGGTGACGTCGTCGACGTGCGTCTGGTAGAAGCTCAACCGGTGGCCGGCGCACTGCGGTTCGAGCTGCTGACGCAGGCCGACGTGCTGGTGTCGCGGCATGCGCGCGGCGCAGGCCCCAGGCGCAAGAATACCGTCGGGACGCACGCCAAGGCGAGCAACAAGGCGGCCAAGCGGGGCAAGTCCGAAGCTCGCACGAAGCATAAAGACAAGAGCCGTAAGAAAAACCAGAAGGCAGGGGCAAAACGCAAGCCCGGCACATCGAAGAAAGGCCAATCATGGACGCCATGAGTTCAACGCCCCGGGCATTGCCACAGACCTGGACCCGCGACGCCGGTCTCGCCGAGAAGCGCGACGTCTGGACCGCGATGAAGCGCGGCCTGCGCGGCCGCTGCCCGCGCTGCGGCGAGGGCAAGCTGTTCCGCGCCTTCCTGAAGGTTGCCGACAATTGCGACCGCTGCGGCCAGGATTTCTCCGGCCACCGCGCCGACGACCTGCCGGCCTATCTCGTCATCGTCATCGTCGGCCACATCATCGTGCCGATGGCGCTGTCGATCGAGACCAACTACGCGCCGCCGGTGGCGCTGCAGCTCGCGATCTATCTGCCGGTGACCTTGATCGCCTCGCTCGCGCTGCTGCAGCCGGTCAAGGGCGCCGTGGTCGGGCTGCAATGGGCGTTCCGCATGCATGGCTTCGACGACAATCCGGTCGAGGGCATCCCGCCGGTGTGAGCCGACAACGGATCAACTAATAAGAACAAGCGGGGGGACATGAGCGAGACGGCACAGGCGACGAGCGCACCGGCGGGCAAGCCCGCCGAGAAGGAAGCGGACCACCATCCCTACACCAAGCCGCGTGATGCCGCGACCCTGATCCTGGTCGACCGCAGCGGCTCCGTGCCGAAAGTGCTGGTCGGCAAGCGTCACGACAAGGTCGTGTTCATGCCCGGCAAGTTCGTCTTCCCCGGCGGCCGCGTCGACAAGACCGATCACCGCATTCCCGTCGCCGCCCCGATGCCGGCCGAGCTCGAAGCCAATCTGTTCAAGGGCAAGCCGCAGACGACGCCATCGCGCGCGAAATCGCTCGCGGTCGCAGCGATCCGTGAGGCCTGCGAGGAAACCGGCCTCTGCCTCGGGCGCAAGGTCGACGGCCCCGCGCCCAAGCTTGACGGCCCCTGGGCGCCGTTTTCGGAAGCCGGCCTGCTGCCCGATCCCTCCGGCCTGTTCCTGATCGCCCGCGCCATCACCCCGCCCGGCCGCATCAAGCGCTTCGACACCCGCTTCTTCACCGCGGACGCCTCCGCCATCACCCACCGCGTCGACGGCGTCATCCACGCCGATGCCGAGCTGGTCGAGCTGGTCTGGGTGGAGCTCGGCTCCAAGCCGCTCGCCGACCTGCACCCGATGACCAAGAACGTCCTCCACGAGCTCGACAAGCGCTTGGCCACCGGCCCGCTGCGCCACGACGCCGAGGTGCCGTTCTTCCACTTCTACGGCGGCAAGATGCAGAAGGACGTGCTAGGCGCGTAACATCAAAGCGTCATTCGCTTCTCGCGAATGATCGCAGCGATCGCGCTATGCCTTTCTTGCGCTGGCAGCGCGATGGGCGGTCGCGCCCCACAAAAAGTGTCGTCCCGGCAAACGCCGGGACCCATACCGCGGAATCTCTCTTTGGCCCGGATGGCAAAGACCGTGCCTCAAATATCCTTCAGGGAGTATGGATCCCGGCGTTCGCCGGGATGACACCGTTTTCTGAGCCACCCGCGTTGCGTCACCGCGAAATGCGCGTGCTACGCGGGGCATCAAAAACGAAATCGTGTTCTGCGGCGGGTTGCTGACATGCGGTCAGGAGGTTCCTATCTCCTGAATGACAGCAACTATCCGCGGATGCCCTCATGGCCCCTCGTCAACTCAAGCTCGGCGCGTTCATGCGCCCGGTCTCGATCCACACCGGCGCGTGGCGCTATCCCGGCGCCTGGCCGGATGCCAATTTCAATTTCGGCCATTTGAAGCAGCTGATCCGCAAGCTCGAGGCCGGCAAGTTCGACGCCTTCTTCATGGCCGATCACCTCGCCGTGCTGAACATGCCGATCAATGCGCTCAAGCGCAGCCACACCGTGACCTCCTTCGAGCCGTTCACGCTGCTGTCGGCATTGTCGGCCGTCACCGAGAACATCGGCCTGATCGCGACGGGATCGACCACCTTCGACGAGCCCTATCATGTCGCCCGCCGCTTCGCCTCGCTCGATCACATCTCCGGCGGCCGTGCGGGCTGGAACATCGTGACGACGTCGAATCCTGACGCGGCACTGAATTTCGGCCTCGACGAGCACATGGAGCACGCCGAGCGCTACAAGCGCGCCCGCGAGTTCTACGACGTCGTGACCGGCCTGTGGGATTCCTTCGCCGACGACGCGTTCGTGCGCGACGTCGAGAGCGGGCTGTTCTTCGAACCTGACAAGATGCATGTGCTCGACCACAAGGGCAAATACCTGAAAGTCCGCGGGCCGCTGAACATCGCCCGGCCCGTGCAGGGCTGGCCGGTCATCGTGCAGGCCGGCGCCTCCGAGGACGGCAAGCAGCTCGCCGCCGAAACGGCGGAAGCCGTGTTCACCGGCGGCGGCAGTCTGGCGGACGGGCAGAAGCTCTATGCCGACATCAAGGGCCGCATGGAGAAAATTGGTCGCAACCCCGAGCATCTGAAGATTCTGCCGGGCGCCTTCGTCGTGGTCGGCGACAGCGACGCGGAGGCCAAGGAGAAGCGCGCGCTGCTCGACAGCCGGGTGCATTACGACAGCGCCATCGCCTCGCTGTCGGTCATTCTCGGCACCGATGCCTCCGGCTTCGATCCGGACGGACCGCTGCCCGAGATCCCCGAGACCAACGCCTCAAAGAGCGGCCGCCAGCGCCTGGTCGACGTCGCCGCCCGCGACAAGCTCACGGTGCGGCAGCTGGCGCAGCGGGTCGGCGGCTATGGCGGGCTCGCCTTCGTCGGCAAGCCTGCGACCATCGCCGACCAGATGCAGGACTGGCTGGAAAGCCGCGGCTCGGACGGGTTCAACATCATGTTCCCGTTCCTGCCCGCCGGGCTCGACGACTTCGTCGACAAGGTGATTCCCGAGCTGCAGCGCCGCGGGATCTTCCGGACCGAGTACGAGGGACCCACCTTGCGCGACAATCTCGGCCTGCCCCGGCCGAAAAACCGCTTCTTCGAGGCCTAGGGGTCCCAGAATCTGGCCCGGCAACCTTGACTTTGGGGGCTGGCTGGGTAGGTTGCCGGCCAACGGCGCCCCCTCTTTGGCCGGTGCCCACCCTATCCCCGATTCCAGAGGTTCAAGACATGGCCAAAGCGGTCACCATCAAGGTCAAGCTCGTGTCGTCGGCCGACACCGGCTTCTATTACGTTGCCAAGAAGAATTCGCGCACCATGACCGAGAAGATGGTCAAGAAGAAGTACGATCCGGTCGCGCGCAAGCACGTCGAATTCCGCGAAGCCAAGATCAAGTAAGCGCAAGTAAGATCGCGGGACTGCGTTCGACTTCGACGGGGCCGTTTCGGCCCCGTTTTTTATTGCCTGATGCCGACTTCCACCGACGCCATCGGCTCCCGGTAACATTCTCCGCCCAGTTGAAATTTGGTTCCCTCCGTAAGGAACCGTCAACCAAACCCATGCAATTCTGGGGTAACGAGGCACCCTGCAGCGCGGCCTCTCCCTTGCGTGATTTGGGCACAAGCGATGACCGACCTGACGACCCTGCAATCCCGTCTCGACTTTATCGGCATCGACAACACCACCCGCGAGCACCTGCGCGAGCTGCGCCCGCTGATCGGCAAGGTGCTGCCCGGCCTGCTCGACAAGTTCTATGCCCATGTCGGCAAGGTCCCCTCGCTCGCCAAGATGTTCTCCGGCCAGGCCGCCATGCGGCATGCCTCCAAGGCTCAGTTCGACCATTGGATGTCGCTGGCGACGGCCAAGTTCGACGCCGACTACGTGACATCGGTGACCCGGATCGGCCGGGCGCACAACCGCATGGGGCTGGAGCCGCGCTGGTACATCGCCGGCTATTCGCTGATCGTCACCGGCCTGCAGCAGGCGATCGAGACCGAGCTGTCCGACGGCTGGTTCGGCGGCCAGGCCGCACGCGAGAAGAAGGGGGCGCTGCAGGCGGCGATCACCAAGGCGGCGATGATCGACATGGACCTCGCCATCTCCGTCTATCTCGACGCGGCCAAGTCCGAGCAGCATGTCGCCATGCAGCGCATGGCGGACGAGTTCGAATCCACCGTCGGCCAGATCATCAACAAGGTCCATGCCGATGCGCGCACGCTCGAGGTCTCGGCCAACACGCTGAGCAGGACCGCCGAGCAGACCCAGCAGCTGTCGGGCAGCGCGGCCGCGGCCTCGACCCAGGTGTCATCCAACGTCCAGTCGGTCGCTTCGGCCGCCGAGGAGATGACCTCCTCCGTCCACGAGATCGGCCGTCAGGTCACACAGTCGACGACGATCGCCAAGGAGGCTGTGCGCCAGATCGAGCAGACCGATGTCGGCATCAGCGAGCTGTCCCGCACGGCCGAGCGCATCGGCGATGTCCTGAAGCTGATCACCTCGATCGCCGCGCAGACCAACCTGCTCGCGCTCAACGCGACCATCGAGGCGGCGCGCGCCGGCGAGGCGGGCCGCGGCTTTGCCGTGGTCGCCTCCGAGGTCAAGGCGCTGGCGTCGCAGACCGCCAAGGCCACCGAGGAGATCGGTCAGCAGATCGAAGGCATTCAGAACGCAACGCAGGCCTCCGTCGCCTCGATCAAGCAGATCGGCGGCACCATCCAGCAGATCTCGGAGATCGCCGCCGGCATTGCGGCCGCGGTCGAGCAGCAGGGCGCGGCGACGGGCCAGATCTCGCGCAACGTCCAGGAGGTCGCCGGCGGCACCGCGCGCGTCGCCGGCAATATCGCCGACGTCAGCAAGGGTGCCGACGCCACCGGCTCCGCCTCCACTCAGGTGCTCACGTCAGCACATTCGCTGTCGCGCGAGAGCGACCGGCTGAAGGACGAGCTGGAGAAGTTCTTGCGGAAGGTGCGCGCCGCCTGAGCGGCGCGACGTGACCGACTACATGCCGTGGCTCTGGAACACCGCGGAGCAGCGCTTGCTGAGCTTGGCGCGGTTCTGCGTCAGGCAGTTCTGCACCGCAAAGTCGTCACCCATCTGACTGCGGCAGAAGCGCTTGGCGTCGGGCGCGCACGCCTTCTGCTCCTGCGGCGTGCCCATGTGGCCTTGCGCCATGGCGAACGACGGCAGAACGGACAGCGACACGGCAACGGCAAACATCAGCTTTGTCATCGGGGCTCCTCCTTGGGAGGAAGACAAACGTCCGCCACGCCCGGCGGTTCCGGCGAAACTCCGGAGCTAACACCAGCGCATGCCGCAGCGTTGGGTCGAGAGACTAAGCCACCGCTCGCGCGAGCGCCGCACGCGCGAGCAGCCGCGTCGAGTCGAGTGTCGGCAGCGGTGAGTTGGCGTCGTCGATGATCAGCGGAATCTCGGTGCAGCCGAGCGCGACGGCATCGCAGCCTTTCGCCTTCAGCCGGGCGATCATCGCCTGGAACGCGGCGGTCGATGACGGCTCGAAGCGGCCATCAACCAGCTCGTCCATGATGATGCGGTTGGCCGTGATACGGTCGTCGTCATCGGGACGCTCGAAGCTGAGGCCGTGCGCACTCAGGCTGTCAGGATACACATTGCTGTCGACCAGCCACTTCGTGCCAGTGATGCCGATCCGCTGGTAGCCCCGCCTGACCGCTTCCTTGGCAACCTCGTCGGCGATGTGGAGCCACGGCAGCGGCGAATGCGGCAGCACGAGCGGCAGCGCCTGGTGAATGGTGTTGTCGGGGCAGATCAGAAAATCCGCTCCCGCCGCCGCGAGCGTGCGTGCCGATGTCAGCATCAGCTCGGCGACGCCGTCGAGATCGCCGCGATCGAGACAGGCCACGTAGTCGGCGAGCGACGGCGTGTGCATCGACACCTCGGGATGGGCGTGCGGCCCGAGCCGGTCGGCACCCTCCTTGCAGATCGTGCGATAGCACAGCGCCGCGCCTTCGGCGGAGCAGCCGACGATACCGATATGCTGAGTCATGCGTCGTCTCGTCCTCTCATCACGGCCGGCATCGTAGCGCAAAAGGCGATTGCACATGAGCATCACATGAAGATGCGACGCATGACCTCTCCTCCGTCATTGCGAGCGGAGCGAAGCAATCCAGAGTCCTTGCTCGGCACTGGATTGCTTCGCTCCGCTCGCAATGACGGTGTCGCAAGCAGCGCGGCTCATCCATAAGGCGCGTCACCGGGAACAGGCAACGGCAGCGTCAGGGCAGACCTCCACGGATCCGCCCTGGCGCCAGCACCGCGTCTTCTCCGCAACTACATCACGCCGCGAGACATCATGAGATGCGTCGCATCGAATTTGAGCCGTTCGAGCGCGCGGTGCGCGGCGAGGTGCTCGATGTCGCTTCTGCTCAGGCCGATGTCCAGCAATTGCGCCTCGCTCAGGTCGCGCAGATGGACTCGCATCTTCCGCCGCCGGCGGCTCTCCTGAAACGCCTGCCAGGACTGACCGAGCCAACTGAACCGGCCTGCCGCCGCGCCTGGCGGCGCCGCCGCATCCTTGTCAGACACGACGCGCAACGCTGCGGTGGGTACGTTGGGGCGCGGCGCAGCTTGCACGGCCGCGACGTTCGCTTTGGCGGCGACGGTACGAACGAGACCGAGCGGCGCGGCATCGCGCGCGGTCTCGGCAGTGAGATGGGTCTGAGGTGGCATCGGTCGCTCCTGCTGTGTGATGCCGGCAGGGAGCGTGGCCCAACAAAAAGGCCCCGTCCGATGCCGGCGGGGCCTGGTGGAATGATCGTGTCGTCGAAATCCTAGCGCACGACTCCTCCCACGGCCCGGCTACGGCGGGTCGTATTTTTGCGGTAGGAATGGCGCACGACGTTGATCATGATTTGCAAGTACCACGGAGATTGATCGAGATCAAGCCATGTAGTTCCGTTGCGCGTGGCTGAGCACCCATGCGCTAAGCTAGGTCTGCCTCGCCTCCACCGAAATCAACGGAGACATCCAGCACGGACCAGCGCGGTGTCATCAGCCCTACCAACTCACGGCGCCGTCGGAGCGGGCATACATTTATCGACGATGAAGCCAGCCAACCACCCTGCGACGCCTCCCAAGAGCGCCAACGTCCAAACATTGCTCTGAACCCTGAGCGCCTCGAGGATCAGGACGCCGCACAACATCAGCATGCCAGTCAGGGCACCCATTAGAACACTCACACGGATCGGTCTCATACCCCGCCTCCTAACAACATCTGGCGTTCCAAGCACTTCTAGCATCATATGCGAAACAGATCACGTGCCGAGACGTCGCGGCACGAGATCGACCGAGATCAAAAACAGCCCTCCAGCATGGATGGCGCTGCGCCAGCAAACTATTTTGCTCAATCGTTTCAAGCGGATCACATTGATCAGCCGCCATCGGCAGAAGATTCTTATTTCGCTTTTACAGAATTTGTGCTACACCTCGTCCATCCCACCTCGCCAAGAGGGGCGCATCGCGATCGTCACGAGCGTGAGGTGGGTTGCGGTGGGCGTGTCGGGGTGCAGCGTGGCTTGTCCGCGCCGACGAACATCCCGGTGCGCACGGTGAAGCCGTGTGGTCCTGGCCTCCCGACGCTGAGGCCAAGTCAGCGCTTGCGACGAGCGCGCTGATGACGGGGGCAAGAACGCCGGTCCCCGGGGAGAGCATGGAGTAAACCGTAACGCCATCGCGCAGGGAGGGCCGGATGTCCGGTCCGTACCTGTGGTTCTGCCGCGTGCTTTTTTGCTGCACGCGGACCATGGGTGCGACCCGCACCCGGCCTTCCCTGCGCCCTCTGTTCTCGAAGAGGGTTTTGATGGGCACAACTCGGGCGCGGAGGCGCGGCGAGGATGATGAGTTATGTCTTTGAGTCCGCAGCCGCACAACCACTGTCATTCCGGGGCGCCCGAAGGGCGAGCCCGGAATCCATAACCACGATCGGGAGTATGGATTCCGGGCTCGCGCTACGCGCGCCCCGGAATGAC
>NZ_CAFI01000085.1 GCF_000239775.1 Bradyrhizobium sp. ORS 375 | reverse complement strand
GCCGCGCCGGCCCTCCCGCCTCGGGAGGGCCAGGATCACACGGCCGATTTGGGTCCAATCGGGACGGCGCGGGGCACTCCCCCGCAGTTTTCCTCACCGACCCCGCCGCAAATCCTTGACACCCCCTGCCCGCGCTTCGTAAATCGCGGGCTCCGACGGACTGCTTCGGCAGCTGCCCAAAAGGCCTCACGGCCGGCAGCCACCAGGATCCGGGCGCATAGCTCAGCGGGAGAGCGTTCCCTTCACACGGGAGAGGTCCAAGGTTCGATCCCTTGTGCGCCCACCATTTAGCAAACAAATTCAGTAGCTTAGACTATCCATTCCCTTCCGATGTGCCCCAATTCCACGGGGGCACAATCCGGGCACACAAAAAATTAGGCTGCATCCGAGGCCGCGAGAACGGGCAGTCCGCGGTTCTTGGACAAGACGCCCGCCTGAATTTCTCTAACGGTCGACCTCACCAAACACGATATCCAGCGAGCCGAGGATGGCTGACACGTCGGCTAGCAAATGACCCCGGCACAGCATGTCCATCGCCTGCAGATGGGCAAAGCCGGGCGAACGGATCTTGCACCGATAGGGTTTGTTGCTGCCATCGGACACGAGGAAGACGCCGAACTCACCTTTCGGGGCCTCCACCGCGACATAGATTTCGCCGGGCGGGACATGGAAGCCTTCGGTGTACAGCTTGAAGTGATGGATCAGGGCCTCCATCGAGCGCTTCATCTCGCCTCGACGCGGCGGGGCGACCTTGTTGTCCTGGATCAGGACGGGACCCTGCCCGTCCGCAGCGCGCAGCTTGGCGATGCACTGCTTCATGATGCGGACCGACTGCCGCATCTCCTCCATGCGGATGAGGTAGCGGTCGTAGCAATCACCGTTGCGGCCGATGGGGACGTCGAAATCCATCTCGGCGTAGCAGTCGTAGGGTTGCGCCTTGCGCAAGTCCCAGGCTGCGCCCGAGCCGCGCACCATGACCCCTGAGAAGCCCCACTCCCAGGCCTGCGCAAGCGTGACGACACCAATATCGACGTTGCGCTGCTTGAAGATCCGGTTCCGGGATAGCAGGGCGTCGAGGTCGTCGACCACACGCAGGAATGGATCGCACCAGGCTTCGATATCGTCGATCAGCTTGGGCGGCAGGTCCTGGTGGACGCCGCCCGGCCGATAGTAATTGGCATGCATCCGGCTACCTGATGCACGCTCATAGAACGTCATCAGCTTCTCGCGCTCCTCAAATCCCCACAGCGGCGGCGTGAGCGCGCCGACATCCATCGCCTGCGTTGTGACGTTGAGGAGATGCGAAAGAATCCTGCTGAGCTCATGATAGAGGACGCGGATGAGCTGCCCGCGCCTGGGCACCGCGATGCCGAGCAGGCGCTCGATGGCCAGACAGAACGCGTGCTCCTGGGTCAGCGGCGCGACGTAGTCGAGACGGTCGAAATAGGGGATGGCCTGCAGATAGGTCTTCACCTCAATCAGCTTCTCGGTGCCCCGATGGAGCAGCCCGATGTGCGGATCGACCCGGCGCACGACCTCGCCATCGAGCTCCAGAACGAGCCGCAGCACACCGTGCGCTGCCGGATGCTGCGGGCCGAAATTGATGGTGAAGTTGCGGAAGCTCTGCTGCGCGTCGCTCATCGGTCCACCTCTCCCGCCGGCCTATTGCCCGCGTCGCGCTCGCGCGACCTGATCCGGCGAGATCTGCGCCGACTTGGCGCCGAAATGCGCCAGCACATAATTGGCCACCGCCGCGAGCTCGACATCGCGATAGGCGTGGAATGACGGCATCGCCGCCTCTACATGGTCGGTCCGGAATCGGGATCCCTGTAGCAGCACCTGGAGCAGATTGACGCCGGTCGGATCGTTCACGGTCTGGCTGCCCGCCAGCGCGGCACGCGGATCGTTGACGCCGGTACCGTCGAAGCCGTGGCAGCTTGCGCAAGCGCCCTGAAACACCTCGAGCCCAAGGGACTCCTGATCGTTCTCGGCGGGAGCCGGCGTGAGATGCGTCGAGTCGTTCAGCGATCGCGGCGAGGGGGCGACCGCGAGCTCGTGGGGCGCGGGATGCCCGGGCACGGTGCGCAGATAGGCGACCATCGCCTTGATGTCCTCCGGCGTCAGGTGGCTGAGGCTGTACTCCACCGCCTCGGCCATGCTGCCCGAGGCCGCGCCGTGGCCTTGCGCGAAGCCCTTGCTGAGATAGTCCGCAAGCGCCTGATCAGACCATGCGCCGATGCCCGCCGTCGCATCCGAGGTGATGTTGTAGGCCTTCCATCCCGCGGTGACGGCGCCCGCGAACTTCTGGCCGCTGTCCAGGCCATAGAGCTTGTTGCGCGGCGTGTGGCATTCGCCGCAATGGCCGAGCGCCTCGACGAGATAGGCGCCCCGGTTCTGAGCCGTCGACTGCCCGGGATCGGGATTGAACTGTTGACGCGGGACGAACAAGAGTTTCCAGGCGCGCAGCAGATAGCTTTGGTCGTAGGGTAATTTGAGCTGATGCGGCGGCGCCTCGGCATGCACCGGCGTGAGGCTGAACAGATAGTCCTTGATGGCGAGCGCATCCTCCGTGCTCATCAGCGCATAGGAGGCATAGGGAAAGGCGGGATAGAGATCCCGGCCGTCGCGTCCCACGCCATGATGCATGGCGCGCACGAACTCGGCGTCGCTCCACTGGCCGATGCCGGTGTCGCGATCGGGCGTGATGTTGGTCGCGTAGATCGTACCGAACGGCAGGTGGAACGGCAGTCCACCCGCATAGGGCCGACTGCTTCCGACCGAGTGGCAGGCGGCGCAATCGGCCGCCTTGGCGAGATACTCGCCGCGTTTGACAGAGTCGGCGCCCGTCGGCAGGCGCGAGCGCGCCTCTGCGACATCGGTGAGGCCGTGCGGCCAGAAGAAGAACGCTGCCGCGGCCGCCGCGAGCACCACCACGATCGCGAGGATCGTCAACCCGAGCCGGCGCATCAGCGATCCTCAGAAGCGAGAGCAGTCGTTCCTTGACGTGCATTCGAGGCCATCGCCTGGCTGGCGAGCCGGCCGCGGTCGAACGGGTAACGCCGCAGCCGCACGCCCGTCGCGGCGAACAGGGCGTTGCCGAGCGCCGGCGCGGCCGAGACCGTCGCAGTCTCGCCCACGCCGCCGGGGTCCTCAGTGCTCCTGATCACATGCACCTCGATAGCGGGGCTCTCGTGGATGCGCAGCATGCGATAATCGTTGAAATTGCTCTGCTGCACGCGGCCGTTCCGAAACGTGATGTCGCTGTAGAGCGCAGCCGTCAGGCCGAAGTTCAGACCGCCTTCCATCTGCGCCTTGACCTGGTCTGGGTTGATGGTGAGGCCGCAATCCATGACGGCAACCGCGCGCTGCAGCTTGATCTCGCCATTGTCCGCCACCGCCACCTGCAGCACGATCGCGAGATGGCTACCGAAGGAATCGTGCAGCGAGACACCGCGACCGCTCCGCGGCGGCAGCGGCGCGCCCCAGCCGGCCTTCTCGGCTGCCATTTCCAGCACCGCGCGTGATCGCGGGTTCTTGCCGAGCAACGCCTTGCGATAGTCGATCGGATCGCGCTTGGCCGCATGGGCAAGCTCATCGACGAAGCTTTCGACGACGAACACGTTGTGTGTCGGACCGACGCCACGCCACCAGGTGAAGGGGATCGGCGGATCGGCACGCGTCCAGTCGACGTGCACGGCCGGAAAATCGTAAGGCGTCTCTTTCGCCCCCTCAACAGCATCCGGATCAATCTCGCCCGGCGGCAATCCCTGCGGCATGTAGTGCGCCGTGATCGAACCGCCGGTGATGTGATCGACCCAGGCCAGCGGCAGACCGTCGCTGCCGAGGGCTGCCGACATGCGATCGTAATAGGCCGGCCGGAACATGTCGTGCTGTATGTCCTCCTCGCGGCTCCAGATGATCTTGACGGGGTAGCTGACATGCTTGGCGAGTTCGGCCGCCTGCTGAATGGAGTCCGCCTCGAGGCGCCGGCCAAAGCCGCCGCCGAGCAGCTGGTTGTGAACCGCGACCTTGTCGAGCGGCAGGCCGGTCGCCTGTGCGACGAGCTGCTGAGCAACCGTCGGCACCTGCGTGCCGACCCACACGTCACAACCATCCGGGCGTACGTGGATCGTGGTGTTGATCGGCTCCATGGTGGCATGCGCCAGGAACGGCAGCTCGTATTCGGCCTCCACGCGCTGCGCGGCGCGAGCCATCGCGCCGTCGACGTCACCGTCGTGGCGCGCGACGATGGCTTTCACCTTGCCGTAGGCGCCTTTGAGATCGTCGATGAGCTGCGCGCTCGACATTCCTGCGTTCGGTCCATCGTCCCAGGTGATGCGAAGCGCCGCGAGCCCCTGACGGGCTGCCCAATAATGGTCCGCCGTCACGGCCACCGCGTTGGCGATTCTGATCACATCGCGAACGCCCGGAATGGCACGGGCCGCGGAGTCGTCGACCGAGACGAGCTTGCCGCCGATGACTGGAGAGGCCGCCACCGCCGCCACCTTCATGCCGGGCACGCGAATGTCGATGCCGAACGTGGCGGTGCCGTCGGTCTTGCCCGGCGAATCCGTGCGCCGCGCTGGCGTACCGATCAGCTTCCACTGTGAGGGATCCTTCAGCGGCACATTCTGGGGCACCGGCTGCCGGCCGGCTTCGAGCGCAAGTTCGCCATAGCTCAAAGTGCGATTGGTGCGAACGTGCGTTACAACGCCCCGACTGGCCGTGCATTCGGTCGCAGGGACGCGCCAGCGCTGCGCGGCTGCCCCGATGATCATCGTGCGCGCCGCCGCGCCCGCCTGGCGCAGCGGACCATAGGCGCCGCGGATCGACGTCGAGCCGCCGGTCGTCTGCGACTTCAAGAGTGGCTGGCGATAGAGTTGCTCATTGGGCGGCGCTGTCTCCACTTGCACCTGGTCGAGCCCAGCTTCCAATTCCTCGGCGATCAGCATGGCCTCGCCGGTGTAGATGCCCTGCCCCATCTCGACATTGGGCACGATCAACGTGATCCGGCCATCCGGACTGATCCGCACGAAGCCGCCGGGTGCGAAACCTTCGAAGGCCGTGCCGGTCTGCCCCTTCCCGGTGACGTCCTGGATCTTGCCGAGGCCGGGCTGCTCGCCGGCGGCGTGCGCCTTGCGGCTGGCCGCGGCGGCAAAGCCGATGACGAGTCCTGCGCCGAGCAGACTACGGCGTGAGATGCGGTTTGGGATGTGAATATAAGCAGGCCCGGACATCGTGCCCCCCCTCAGACCTTTGAGGCAGTCTTTATTGCGGCGCGGATGCGCGGGTAGGTGCCGCAGCGGCAGACATTGCCGGCCATGGCGGCATCGATATCGGCGTCCGAGGGCTCTCGCTTGACGTTGAGCAAGGCCACCGCGGACATGATCTGGCCAGACTGGCAGTAGCCGCACTGGACAACGTCGAGATCGACCCACGCCTTCTGCACCCCCTGCCCGACAGGGTCTCTGCCGATCGCCTCGATCGTCCTGATCTGTCGATTGCCGACGGCGCTCACCGACATCACGCAGGAGCGCGCCGGCCGGCCGTCGACATGCACCGTGCAGGCGCCGCACTGCGCGATGCCGCAGCCGAACTTGGTGCCGACCAGACCAGCCACATCGCGCAGCACCCAGAGCAGCGGCATGTCGTCCGGGACGTCATAGCTCCTGATCTCTCCGTTGATGTTCAGATCGACCATGCCGCGAGCTCCGGGACCGTGCCTCATGCAAGCGGGGCGAATGCCTGATGCTCCCCGACGTTCCTATTCGAACCCGTCGCGGATCCCGCTCGCCTGCGAGACAACTACCGATCCGGACTCATGACTGACAGGAACCCTTCCTCACTGCGTCTGTTGCGGTCCGAGACTTACAACGTCTCATTCCCCAAGGAGGCCCTTCATGGCAGTCCAGATCGTGATGGACCGAGCCGGCGACAGCCGATACCCGTTCGATCCTGCGAGTGCGGCGCAGGTGGCGGAGGCTGAGTTGCGCTTTCAGCAACTGACTGCGCGAGGCTTCACGGCGACCGCCCGCGTTGCGCCAGGGCGCGTGGAGATCATCCGTTCGTTCGATCCGCGCGTGGAGGAATACGTGTTCTTCCCGCGGCTCGTGGGCGGCTAGCACGACCGGTCATGTTCAGCGTTGTCAGATCGGAGCAGCGTGCCCTGCGGCGCCGGCGCGCGGTGCGGACCCTGTATGGCCAGCACCGGTTCCACCGCACGCCGGCCGGCCGCGCGCAGCGTCTGTTACAACAATGGCTGACGCCGGCACAATGGAAGCAGTTTTGCTCGCGCGGCTATTTCGACGTGATCGGCTCCCACAGCGCTCGCCGCTACAGGATCTACAGGGGCACGGCGATGAATGTCTGCCTGCTCGACGAGCGCGGACGCGTCCGCCGCGGCCTCTGCTTCGTGCCGATTTACGACCTTCCGGCCGGCGACGTCATGCTCGCGCAGAAGCTCGCGCTCGAACTGTGCGAGGACAGCGCGCTGATGGTCGCACGAGAGTTCATCCCGCGCGCTCTCTATTGACGTGGTCTCCGTTGACACCTCCGTGTTGACATCTTCGTAGTGGGCCTGCGCGCGGCCGCAGCTAAAACTTCAGGAAGCTGCGCAGACCAAACACCAGGGCATCGGGAATCGCGGCAGCGCCGACCGCCGCGGGCGCCGCCGTGGGCGCATGGCCTCCGGGATGTCCGATGTACTGGAGGTCTGGCTGCAGCGTCCAATTGTCTGCCAGCTTCCATTGATAGGTGAGCTCAAGGGCGAGTTCATAGTCGCGGATCGGGCCGGCTCCGTGGCTCAACACAGCCACGTCGCGGCTGGCCTCGCGCGCGGCGCTGGAGATGCGCCCATAGGCGAGAGCGAGCCCTATGATGTCGTCGGAGCGCTGGGGCAGCGCGCCCTTGAACGTCATTCCGCCATCGACATAGAGGTCCACCAGGTTCCGATCAGCCGGGCTGACGCTTGCTCGCAGTAAGCCGCTGAGACGCCGGCTGCCGTCGTTCGGCATCTGCCAAAGATCCTGATCGAGCACGGCATAAAAACTCCAATTGCCACGATGCTGCAGCGGCGCTCCGGCATCAGCCGCAAGCAGCTGTCCGTTGATATCGGTCCTCTGATCGGCAAAGCTGCCAGAGTGATACCAAGCGCCGAGCTTCAACGAGCCGGGCAGCCCGCCCTGCTGGTCCGGGCTGCCACGTCGGCCACCCGCATCGGTCCCTTCCTGATTGGGATTGACCGCACGACGATGCGCTGGAGGCGCTTCGCCCCAGGCCGAGATGCCTTCTACGATCAAGAACGGCGGATCGTTGACGCGAAGCGCCAGACCAAGGGGATCACGCTGCACCGGATTGCCCGGCCCCGGACCGGCTGGATCACCATTGAAAACGGCCGCCCGCAGTGTGAAGGCGTCGGTCGCCGCGAAGGACAGCCGGACACCCGGCGTCGCCTCAGGATAGGCCGGACCACCGCTCGGCAGGTCCTGCGCAAATGATGTCGGCCAGCCGAAGGTCGAGTTCACGAACAGGTTTGCCGTATCGCTGGTCATGAACTCCTGCGCGGCGGTGAATTGCCCGACCCGCAGATTGAGCTTCGATCCGATCGCCTGCTCGATCCAGAGATTGAACAGCCGCAGTGACGGCGGCGCTTCGATGCCGCTCACACTCATCAGGTTGGCGAGATTACGCGCGCTGAATTGCGTGCCGAAGATGTCATGAATGCTGGCATGCGCCGTCGCCCCGCTCCAGCCGACCAGCTTGGCGAGATCGGCATCAATGATGGTTCCGAAGCGCCCATCGAAGCCTACGCCTTGCCTCACGCCTCCGCTCGGATTGGCAAACCCATCGCCGTAATAAGTAAAGGTGAAGCGGACGCCACGCTGCTCCAGCGCGCTGCGGCCGCCGCCGACATCGCTGAGATCGCGGAGCACGGTGGGCAACGCCGGCACGGTCAATTCGTCCGCTGCAGGCGATGGCGCGCCGTGCAACAGCACGAGCACGCCGCTCGCCCAGCAAGTTGCGGTGCCCCAGCGGCGAGACAAGTGAAACCGACCGCCGTTCGCCATGTGCGCCACCCATCCGCTTATCGCGAAACGTAGCGGTTTGTTCCTGGAGGCGAAACATCATGGGATAATGCCGGTGAGCCTCAAGCAGCTTGCGTCCAATGCGGCCCAATTTGTAGTCAAGATCAGCTCATCGTGCTCGCGGTCTTCTCGAGCGTCGCGGACCGGCCCTCGCCAAGCCTGCGGTATCATTGTTTGCCCAGCGATGCATTGATAGCAACCGCGGCTGTTCATCCAGCATGTCGCTGCCCCGTCACTGCGATGCCCTGCCTCGGTAGCTCCGGGATCACCGAATGATCTTGGCGCTGGTCCAAACGGAATCACCCGTGAGTTCCGTCTTGCCACCTCCTGCCGGCTGGAAGTTGGCGCCGATCGCCGCGCGCAGGGCAGCTGAGCGGCGTCAACGGCATTCTATTATGGATAATCGAGGCACCAATCTCGACATGGAACTGATAGACGCTGCCATTGACTTTCACTTTGGCACCGATGATCTGGTCGAGCTTCGCCGTATCGAGATCGCGGGTGGCACTGGGCCCAGTAGCGCCGCGACGATCACCGGGGGCCCAACTTCTCATCCACCCGCTTGATCTGAGAGAGCGGATATTTCCAATGAACTAGGGCGCTCGCTGGCGCCGCGGGCCGGTGCCGCATATGCTGAAAGTCCGAGCCACACCCGACGCAAGCGACACCAGTAGTGGCAGACATGCGGACGCGATTTGCGTCCACACGATTAGTCAACGGATGCGTAGTGCAGATAGTCAGGATCAAACATCGCCGCGCCCATCAGCGCATCGAAATCTGGCACGGTCAGGGTGCGGTCGCGCAGCACGATCAGGTCGGCGGAGCGCAACTCCTGCAAGGTACGATTTAGATGAACCACCGATAATCCGGTTGCATCGGCAAGATCGATCTGGGTGATCGGGAACTTGCAGCTGTCGCCGTCAACCAGCCCGACGGCGCGCAGCCGCGTCACCACTTCACAGAAGAGATGCGCGACACGCTCATAGGCATCGCGGCGGCCAAGGTTCAGCGTCCACTCGCGCTGGATCGCCGCATTGGAAAGCGTCTCGCACCAGAAGGCTTCGGCGAGCGTTCGATCGCCGACCATTAGGCTTTCGAAGCGCTCGCGGTCGAGCTCGGCGTAACTGACTGGCGTCAGCGCCGCAATCGAATGATCGAGCCGCTTCACGAGATAAATTTGCGCATCGCAGGTGTCGCCGGGCAGGACCAAATTGACGATCTGCCGGCGGCCATCCTCCAGCGTCTTGTAGCGCACAGCCCAGCCGGTCAGCATCATGCGGATTGTGGCCGCGGCGTCGCCCTCGGTGGCCAGCTCCTGCCCTGCCGAGGCGACCACGACATGGCCACGCATGGCCTGTTCGAGCTTCGCCGCCGCCTCCTCGGAGATCGCGCGGAATGCGCGCAGCCGGCGAAGCACGACATCCGCCGTGGCCGCGCTGATGCCTCGGCCGCTCATCGCTGTGATGTCGCGGGGCTCTGGACGAAACTGCGGCTGAGCGGAAGGATGATCTGGAATTGCAGGCCCGCCGGATTGAACGACAGCTGCGTCCTGCCCTTCAGCTCGAAGGCCAATGTCCGCTCCAGGATCTCGGTGCCAAAGCCTTTTCGTTGCGACGGCTTCACCTCAGGCCCTCCTCTCTCGCGCCATTCAAACACCAGTTCATTGGGATCGACGCTCTCGTCGATGTGCCAGCTGATCTCGACCCGTCCAGCCGGCTGGCTCAGCGCGCCGTATTTCACTGCGTTGGTCGCCAGCTCATGAATGGCGAGCGACAGGGTCTCGGCCGCCTTGGGCTGCAGCCGCATCGACGGACCAGAGATGCGCACTTGCTCGCCCTCGCGCGCCTTGTAGGCCATCAGCTCGTCAGCCAAGAGATATTCGAGATCGACGCCCGCTTCGGGATCGCGCGTCACCGCCGCCTGGGTGCGCGCCAGCGCGCCGAGCCGGCCATCGAGATGCGCGGCATATTCATCGACCGTAGAGCTGGTCTGGGCCGAGCGCCGCGCGATCGAACGCACGACACCGAGTGTGTTGCGCACGCGATGCTGCAATTCGGCCAGCAGCAGGCGCTGGCGCTCCTCGGCGCGGGTGATCGCGGTCACGTCGATGAAGGTCATCACCACGCCGGCGATGAAGTTGTCGACGCTGCGATAGGGCAGCATGCGCACGATGAAGCGGGTGCCGCTATCCGGCGCAGTCAGCTCGCGCTCGGCGCTCGCCAGCGTGCGCAGCACCCGGCGGATGTCCTCGTACAGCTCCTCGATCGGGATCTTGGCCTTGATGTGAGCGATCGGGCGGCCGACATCGGTCTCGACCAGATGCAGAACCTGGGTGATCGCAGGCGTGAAGTTCATCACGCGGAGATCGTTGTCCACGAACACGGTCGCGATCTGCGTGCTCTCGAGGAAATTCTTCAGGTCGCTGGTGGCGCGCGTCAGCTCCTGGACACGATGCGCGAGCTCGCCATTGACCGTCGTGAGCTCCTCGTTGACCGATTGCAGCTCCTCGCGCGAGGTCTCGAGCTCCTCATTGGCGGATTGCAGCTCCTCGTTCAGCGACTGATATTCCTCGTTGGAGGATTTGAGCTCCTCGTTGGTGCTCTCCAGTTCCTCGATCGTCGCCTGCAGTCGCTCGCGGGTCGCCCGCAGCTCGCTTTCGAGCCGCTCGACATGCTCGCTGCGCACCAGCGCGCTGTTGCCGCTCGGCAGCGCCGTGGACGGACGCAGCGGGCCATCCTTGAACAGCACGACGAAATTGCGGTGGCCGTCGGCCCCGTCCTCGACCGGCTCGACGGTGATGTCGACGCCGACCGTATGGCCGTTGACCCCCAGCATCACCTGGTCGGCATGCACGATCTGGTTGGAGTCGCGCGCATGGCCGAGCGCCGTGCGCAATTCGAGCCTGAGGTCGCGATGGACGAGGCTGAGCAGATCCAAGGTCGCAGCACCCGCGGTCGGCTCGATGAAGCGGCCGGTGCGGCCGGAGAAGTGCAGGATCTGGAAGTTGCCGTCGGTGATGACATAGGCGGGCGCATAGCGCTCGGCGATGCGCTGCGCCTTGCGCTCGAGCCCGACATCGGCGTTGACAGTCCGGATCGTCGGCATCTCGACGGTTGCGCGCCCCGCAGCCGTGCTGATCGGAAATTCCGGCGGCAGCCGCGAGCCGCTGTCGAGCTTGCGGAAGATGCGCGCGCGGCGGTCGACCGGCGCGAACAATTTCGGATGCCGGGTGACGTTTTCCGAATTGCCGAGGAACAGAAAGCGGCCAGGCAGCAGCGAGAAGTGGAACAGCGGGATCACGCGGTTCTGCAACTCGGCGTTCAGATAGATCAGCAGATTGCGGCACGACACCAGATCGAGCTTGGAGAACGGCGCATCCTTGATGACGTTGTGCTGGGAGAAGATGCACATCTCGCGCAGCTCCTTGACCACGCAATAGGTGTCCCCCTCGCGCACGAACCAGCGTGCCAGCCGCTCCGGCGTAATGTTGCCCTCGATGTCGGTGCGGTAGCGGCCGACCCGCGCCGCGGCCAACGCCCGGCCGTCGATGTCGGTGGCGAAAATCTGCAGCGACGGCGGCGAGTCGAGCTTGGCCGCATGCTCCCGCAACAGGATGGCGATGGAATAGGCCTCCTCGCCGGTCGCGCAGCCCAGCACCCAGACCCGGATCTGCTGCCCGCTCTGCTTGCCGGCGAAGATCTGCGGAATGACGTCCTGCTCCAGCACCTCGAACTCCCGCTTGTCGCGGAAGAACTCGGTCACGCCGATCAGGAGGTCGTTGAACAGGTGCTGCACCTCGTCCTTGTCGTTGCGGAGGAAATCGACATAGGCCGCGATGTCGCTGATCTGCACCACCTGCATGCGGCGCTGCACCCGGCGCAGGAAGGTGTTCTGCTTGTAGCCGTGAAAATCGTTGCCGGTCTTGTTGCGCAGGATGTCGGCGATGCGGCCGAGCGAGGCGGCGGCCGCGGCAAGCACCTCGTCGAAGCCCTGGCGCTCCTCGAGCCGGCGCAGGTGGCGGGCATAGACCTGGATGTGGTCCGCGATGTCCTCGGCCGGCAGCACGAAATCCGCGATCGCGGCGGCCCGGCTGCTGTCCTGCAGCTCCTCTTCCCCTTCGTCCGCGAGGCGCTCGGCGAGCGCGAGCCCGCCATGATCCTTCAGCACGGCGACGCCGAGCGTGCCGTCACCGCCGGTGCCGGCCAGGACGACGCCGATCGCCTGCTCCGCACGCTCCTCGGCGAGCGACACCAGGAGGCTGTCGATGGTGGCGCGCTCGCCGGGCGCCTGCGGGCTTTGCCGCAGGAGGACGCGGTTGTCCTGCAAGGTCGCAATCATGTTCGGCGGGCAGAGATAGATCGACTGACCTTCGAGCTCGGCGCCATCCTCGAGATCCCGCAGGCGGACGCTCTCGAGCGGTTGCAGCACCTGGCGCAGCCAGGCCCCGTCGAGCGCTTCGCGATGCTGCAGCACCAGCACCATGGCGAGATCCTGATCGAGCGCGGCCTTGGACAGGAACCGGGCGAGGCTCGCCGTATTCCCGGTCGAGGCGCCCACACCGATCACCAGCGGACGCCGCTTCTTGTCGCCAGATTGAGACACGCCTTCGGTCGTCATACCCTGTCGCAAATCAAATCCGCCTCAGCCAAAAACAGAAACAAACTAGCCGATCCGTCCTGCAAACAAAATAGCCGCAGGACACCGCCAACGCAGCAAGAAAGCATGCTTTCCGCCGACGAATCCGGCCCGCGCGGCTTGATCTGCCGCAACATCGATGGTGCCGGTTTCCTCTACCCGTTGATCCATGACCGAGCCACTCAGCCTACCGATTCTGCAAATGCAGCTGGACCGTTTGGTTCCCGGCCAGGGCCTGCATCTGGCGACAGCGGATGTCGAGCGGATGTTCGGCTACAACGATGTCGCGACCGGGCGTATCAGGAACTTCGCGGACGGGCATGGCTGCATGTTCGCCTGGTGTGCGACGGGCGTGCAGTTCGTGAAGCTGCCCCGCCGCGACGGCTGACGCATCGCCACCGGCGCGCGCAGGCCGCCCGGCGGCCCTGCGTGTCAGGATTTCAGCTCGCGCTGCTGGCGGAGGCGCAAATAGGCCAGCCGTTGCTGAATGAGCGCGCGATGCCGCTCCCACTCCGCCAGGCTCTCGCGTATCAGCACCGCGAGCCGCTCAGCCTCTTGCTTGGTCCTGTGGCCAACCGAGCTGGCGCAAGGCTGGCCCATGTCGGCGATCAGCCGCTCCTGGTTGCGCAGACGCGTCCGCCCCTTCAGAATGTCCGCGACGGCCTTGCGCAGCTGCATCTCCTCGGCACGGATCTCGGCCGCCGTGGTCTCGGCCGAAAACATCGGGGCATCTCTCCCCATCTTTCACCCCCCTGTCGCCGCCGGCAGATCGAGCGACTTGAGGACGACCTGCCTGATCAGATCGGCATAGCGCCTGTACTCGATGCATCTGTCGTCGTACATCTCGGCAATCGCGGTGCGGCCGCTGGCGCGCGCATCCTCGGCCATGCGGCGCACCAGCTCCGCGCGCTCCTCGATGATACGCAGCGCCACCCGCATCGCCTCGTCGACCCGGCTCTCCTGCTCCCTGGCCAGCACGTCGGCCGTGAAGGCGTGCCCCACCTGGCAGCGAAACCGCAGCGGCTTGTCGACGGTGACGTGCGACAGCACGCCGCCGCAGCTCGGGCAGGTCAAGGCCGCCGGTCTGGAGATCGTCCCGAGGGTCTCGCTGTCGATGCGCTCGCCGGCTGCGATGTCCACCTCCAGGCGGATGTCAGGCGGAGCGGGCCCCGCCGCGTCGGCCTTCGCCTTGGTCAAGCCGGCGAGGACATCGCCGATCTCAGCGCCCGGCAGGCAGTAGTCGACGGAACTGGCTTCGAGCGCACGCCGCGGCATCTCATCAGCAAGCGCATCCGTCGGCGCCTGCACCATCGCCACCCCGCCGCAGCGCTTAATGGCGTTGAGGCCGGACGCACCGTCTGATAGAAGACCACTTAGGATAATACCGATGACCCTGGGCCCATAATGCAGCGCAGCAGATCGGAACAGGGGATCGATGGCCGGACGAACCATGTTCTCGCGTGGGCCGCGGCCGAGCATGATCTCGCCATTCACGACCAGCAGGTGATGATCGGGCGCCGCGAGATACACCGTTCCGTTTTCGATCGGCATCCCATCCATGGCATGCTTGACCGGAAGGCAGCCTGCGGCGTGGACGACTGTCGACAGGATGCCGATTCCGCGTGCGGGAATGTGTAGCACGACAAACACCGCGGCGGGGATATCAGGCGGCAGCCGCCCGAGAATCTCCTTCAGCGGTGCGGTTGCTCCCGATGAGCCGCCGATGACGATGATGTCTCGGTTGAACAAGATCCGATCCTTCTCGAGCGTCGCACAGGAACACGGGTTGTTTTGTACCGTTGGGCGACAAGGTATTTGTCCATCAGCCGTTCCTATCAGTCATTCTCATAGGAGAACTTCATGCATCATGGATCGGCCATTCCGCGGACGTCCTCACAGCCATTTGCCGGACGATCGATCCTGATTGTCGAGGACGAGTATTTTCTGGCCGATGATCTCGCCGATGAGTTCCGGCGCCGCGGCGCTGAGGTGATCGGACCGATGTGTGATATCGACGAGGCGCAGGCGCTGCTGCGGTCCGGGCAATCGTTCGATGCCGCCCTGCTCGACATCAATGTCCGCAGCGAGATGATCTTCCCGGTGGCGCGCATCCTGCGCGAGCGCAACATTCCATTCGTCTTTACGACTGGATATGACAAGGCGTCCATACGGCCCGAATTCGCCGACGTTCCGCATTGGGAAAAGCCGATCGATATCTCGTCCGTGGCCGACTTTCTTGCGGCGAGGCTGCGCGAGCATTGATATCTCGACCTGACGTCTCCTCGCGTCTCGCTCACCGCGCGGCGATGGCACTGGCAGACCGCCGTGCCATCGCCTGCTTGCCGTTAGCGGCAGCGGTGCATGCGGCCGTCCACGCCCTGCACCATGGCGCCGCGCGGGCATGCGACCCAGTTGCCGGCGACGTTGCCGGCCGTGTAGGTGCCGACATTCGACTCATCGCCATCGCCCCCGCCGCCCATCATCGCGTAGGAATTGTCCCAGCCCGAGTTGCCCCAACCGCTGTCCCATGCTCCCGCTGGCCTGAACGGAGCGGTGGCGATCGCGCCGGCAGCCCCCACCGCCCCCCCGATGACGTCGCCCGCAGCCTCCGCCGGCCAGAAGCCGTTGTCGCTGCGCCGTGCGTGAGCGCGGCTTGCGCGAGAGTGGCGCGATCGGTTCAGATCACGGCGGTTTTCAAGCGTCGGGCCTGTGCCGGTGTAGGGGTTGCCAGGTCCGAGGTTCTGGCAGTTCGCGTTCGGGAATTCCGCCTCGCAACGACCGGGATCGCTGATCACCGATTGCGCCAGCGTGGGAGCAGCACTCATCGCAGTGAGCGCGACTGCTCCAAGTATATGCTTCATCATTGTCATTCCAGATTTCCTCATATGATTCGATGTTGTTGCCGTATCGGTCGTCGCCGTGTGAGCGTCTGCGGCTAAGCGGAGCCGCATCTCAACGTTCCAATGAACTTACGATCGGCTTCAGCCTGATGAGATGCGGGCGATCGCCGTCTCCCGCACGATCCATGCCGATGGCGCATGAGCCGGCACGCGCGAGGCACTGAACGTATCCGACAACACGCAATGCGGTCGGGGCCGCAAGCGTGCACGGCCTAAGGGAGCTGCTACCGAGCATCATGATTGCCGATCCCGCTCCGCTGAGATGGTCAGCAACGACGCACGCGGGAAGGTTAGGCCGCCATCGCGATGGCGACTGGCCTCAGACTACCGCGCCGAACCCAAGTTCTTCCTTACGGCGATATCTCGTCGCCGAGGACCGCGGCGGTGCCGGTGAACCTCGCCGACCTGACGCCCTGCATGAATCACGGACGCCGTGGAGGATAGCGCGTAGGCCCTCTCAGAAATGCCTCGAGCTGCGCGATCGCCTCGGCCTCGCGCGCCCGCGCCAAGAGCTGCACCTGATCGGCACCCGGCGGCATCTGCTTAGCGGCCTCGCGCGCCGCATGGGCCGTCTGCAGCAGACGTTCGCCGAGGGACAGGGTCTGCTTGACCCGGCGACGCCGCTTCTTTCGATAATCGACTTCCATACTCGTCCCGCGCTGTTAGAAAAAGTACCGGCATCATTTTGCCGGTCGAGCGCAGGACTGCAGCAACATAGGTAAGCAAGGCCAAGTATTCCAAGCGGGTCTATACTGACGCTCGAACACCGCGGCACTGGAACTCCTTTCCGTCCGCGTCAATCCGCCTGCGCTCCGCTCACCAATCTCGCGCGGAGATCGCCGAGGAAAGCCGTGAGCGCCTGATCCGCGCTCGCCGTATCGGCGGGAGACAGGCTGGTGATACCCCAGCGCGCGAGGATCGCCTCCTGGACCGGATTCCGCAGGGGAGCGAAAACGAAGGAGCGCGGTCGATCGTGGCGGTAGCCCGACTCCTCCCAGATCTGCCAGATCCGATACAGCAGCAAGCGGATGTTGGGATCGGACATGCTGTAGCCGACGAACAGAATAGTATTGGCCAGCGCGTCCGCGCGAAGCTTGAGATCCAGCGGTGAGTCGAACGACAGCCGTTTGAGGAAGTCCGTTTCGGTCAGCACGAGCGACGCATCGTCGTCGAAATCGCCGTGGTACTTGACGATCTGGGTGACACCCGCCGGAGCCGAAGCGATCTCCTTTGCATTGCTGATCTTGGCGTATGGCTTGCCGCACACCTCGAATGCCGTTTCCAGATTGCGGTCATAGTTGGTCGTGTAGATCACCGGGAAGTCGAGATCGACAATCAACCGGTGAAGGTGTGATTGCGCGATGCAGTCCGAAGCGACCCGCCAATTGCGGTCAAGCCAGCTGCGCAGCGGACCGATGCCGCCTCGCTCGAGACGATAGTACTCCGCCAGCATCTGATAGCCATCGCGCATGCCGTCGATGACGTCGCACTCGAGTTCGAGCTCCTCGACAAGATGATCGATCAGCGACTGCCAGGATGGCAGCCCGACCGTCATCGACACGCCGGCGCCAACAAACAGGATGGCATGCCGGCGCCGCATCGCAGACACCAGCACGTCCTGCGCCAGACGCGGCTCACCGCTGTGTTGAATCAGCTCCATGCGAGACAAACGAGAACAACAAGCGGCGTTCCTACCAACCGCCCTCGCCCGACAGGTCCTGCTGTCCGAAGTGCAGCGTCGCCTCAAAGGCCCAGGAACAGCCAATCAGACCGCCGGTTCTCCTGTAACCGTCGAAATCGTTTTATGATGTCCACAGACCACAACATGGCTGCATTGTTTCAGGCGATCGATATTGCGACCGGCTATCTGCTGCGACGTGGCTGCAGTCCGACAGAGGCGAATGCTCTGGTCGGGCGCCATGTCCCACGTCTCTTCGAGCAGGGTGAGCACCGGCCGCTCATGGTCGCAAACAGAGCCCTGGCGCAGATCGAGCGCGAGCTTCGCGAGCGGCCGAGAGACACGATCGATCGCTGAAGCTCCAGGGGATCTCCGTCTGGAGCAGGCAATCTGCTTCACGGGCGTTCTCAATCGTCAGCAGGGATCAGGCACGCCGCCGCCGAGACCCGGTCACGGGCCGGCTACCCGGCTTGTTCGATTCCCTGGCGGCGCCTGAGGGTGGACTGAGACTCCGGACGGAGATGCGAGTGATCCCATCTCGGATGACCGCCGATGACCGCAGCCGGGCTGCCATCCTGAATGATCCGCCCGTTCTGCAGCACGATGATCCTGTCGAACGCCTCCAGGGTCGCAAACCGATGGGTCGCCGAGATGATGGTCCGGTTCGCAAATGCGCCTGCAAGGGCTTGACGCAGCGCCCGCTCGGTGTCGACGTCGAGCGCCGAGGTTGCTTCGTCCAGCAGCAGAATGGGCGCGCTCTTCAGTAAGGCCCTGGCAATCGCGATGCGTTGCCGCTGCCCCCCCGATAGCACCGTGCCGCCCTCGCCCACGATTGTGCGGAGGCCATCCGGCAGTTCATGGATGAAGCCGCATTGCGCGATCTCTGCAGCCGCCATGATCTCCTGCTCTGTCGCATCAGGATGGCCGTAGCGCAGGTTTTCGAGGATGGTGCGGTGAAACAGGCCGACATCCTGCGGAACGAAGGCGATCAGGTCGTGCAAGCCCTGCTCGGACATCGCAGCAAGCGGCTGGCCGCCGAGCCGGATCTCGCCGCGCTGGGGATCATGCAGCCGATGCAAAAGCGCGAGCAAGGTCGACTTTCCTGCGCCGGACTCGCCGATGATGCCGACGCGCTGTCCCGGCGGAATGTCGCAGCTGATGTCGCTGAGGACCGGATCATCTGGACGGTAAGCAAAGCCCAGGCGGGAGATTTGGATCTGGGGCGGCTCGCTGCGCCCGAGGTGGATGGTCCCAACGGTAGGCGTGGAATGGGCCTCCAGCACCTCCAGGGTCTCCCTGATCACGGCAATCTGGTTGCTGGTGCCGATGAGGGCCATCGCAAGATCGCGCGAGCCGTGCAGAATACGGAAGGTCAGCGCGCTGACCAGCACCACGTCACCTGGCGAGAACGCGCCGATTGTCCAACGATAGACGGCCCAGCCGAAGATGCAGGCGGCCGACAGCCACAGGAAGAAATCGTGCAGCATCCTGCTCTTCTCGAGATAGGTCCAACTCCGCCCCTGGGCGTCGGCCTCCTCATGCAGGATCGCCGAAAGCCTCTGGTGCTCGCGGTGCCGCATGCCGAACATCTTGACTGCGCGGATGTTGGCGATCGTATCGATGAGCTCCCCGGACGCCCTGCCCGCCTGTCTTGCATAAACGTGGTGCAGCTGCCTGCCCCGCAGGCCAAACACAAGGAGCCCACTGCCGATCGCGATGACGAGCGCGAACACCGCAACCGCCATGCCGATATCCATGATGCTGAACAGCACCAGCGCGCCGACGAAGTCGACGCAAGGCGGCAGGATGTTCCAGATGAACGTGTTCATGATGGCGCCGAAAGCGCCGCTGACCGCCGTGATGCGCGAGCCGAGCGCTCCAGAAAACACTTCGGCGAAAAAGCCCAGCGGCTTGGCGACCAATCGCTCGAACAGGTCGAGGCGAATCTGCACGCCGGCGCTGACGATTGCACGGGCACCCAGCCAGCCGGCGACGCGCCAGCAGATCGTCTCCACGGCGACGATGGAGATGAACAGCCCGAAGGCCAGCAGCACCGCGTCAACCCGGCGCTCGGGCGCGGCCATCGCATCCACCAGCGCCTTCATCTCATATTGAACAGCGATCGCGCAGGCGCCAGCGACCACGACGCAACCAAACAGCGGCGCAAAATGCTGGCGCTTGGCCTTGACGTAGGACCAAACGAACGCCAGGGGACCCGCTTCCTTCGGATCATGCAGGCGCGGGCTCACGAGCTTCGGGCGCAGCATAGATATCGCCTCTGTCATGCCGAAGCGAAACTGCGATCAGTGACGTCAGGCGCAACGCGCTGCTCGGCGTCCCGGATGCGCCGGAACGTGGCAAGCGCCTGCCCCACGACCTGGTCCATGTTGTAGTACTGATAGGTCGCGAGACGGCCGACGAAATGGACATCGCTCTGGCTCGCAGCCAGCGCCTGATACTTGCGGTAAAGCGCGCGATTGCTGTCGCAGGGGATCGGATAATAGGGGTCGCCGATATCCGTCGGATGCTCATAGGTGATCGTCGTGAACGGGTGCACCTGTCCTGTCAGATGCTTGTATTCGCTGACACGCGTGAACGGCTCGTCGCCGGGGTAATTCACGACCGCCACGTCCTGATGCCACTCTTTCGGCAACGTCACGTGCTCGAACCGTAGCGAGCGATACGGCAGCGCTCCGTAGCAGCGATCGAAATACTCATCGACGGCGCCGGTGAAGATCAGGTTGCGGTATGGGACGAGCTTCTTGATCATGTTGAAGTCGGTCTGCAGCATGATCGAGATCCGAGGATTGTCGAGCATGCGCTCGAACATCCGCGTATAGCCGTCCTTGGGCATAAATTGATGGCTGTCGCCGAAATAGCGGTCATCGGTGTTCGCGCGCGTCGGCACGCGCGCCGTCACCGACTTGTCCAGCTGCGAGGGATCGAGCCCCCACTGCTTGCGCGTATAGCCTCTGAAGAACAGCTCGTACAGCTCGCGGCCGACCCGGTCGACGACGACGTCTTCCGAGGTTCGGATCGTATCGATCGACTCGCGACGGCTTTCGTAGAACGCTTCGGCTTCCTCCTCCGTCGACAGCTGCAGGCCGTACAGACGATTCAGCGTGGTGCGGTTGATCGGAATCGGCAGCTGCTGCCCCTTCACGCTCGCCCGTACCCGGTGCTCATAGGACCGCCACTCGGTGAAATTCGACAGGTACTGAAATATCTCGCTGGAATTTGTGTGGAAAATGTGCGGGCCATAGCGGTGCATCAGCACGCCGGCCGCGTCGTAACAATCATAGGCGTTTCCGCCGATATGCGGTCGCCGGTCGATGATCAACACGGTCTGCTTCAACTGCGTAGCAAGCCGCTCTGCGAGCACGCTTCCTGCAAATCCTGCCCCAACGATCAACCAATCGAACACGGTCATACTCCCGATATCTGACCGGGAGAGAAGCTGGGCGGAAAATGAACGTTCCTAATGCCGCGCGGCCATGCGGGGAGCAGCTAACACACGACAGGCATGCCACGCCTGAGACAGGCCGCGGACGCAATCAGCTCCTGACACAGCGGCTCGTAAAAAAGCCGGCCTCCGTCTTGCCCGATCGGCCCCAGCAATCCGGTTTCGCAGGACCGTTCGTTGACCCATCCGGGATAGTCTAGGACCGGATACAGGCAGAGCCCCTCGAGGTCGACGCCGTCATTGCGAGCGGCGAGCACCTCGCGCGCAACATAATAAAGCCAGGCCGCGCGGGCGCTGCCTTCCGCGCCCGTCTCGGAAATGAACATCGGCGTTCGGTAACGGGCATGGCACTCGCTGAGCAAATGGCGAAAGGCTCGATAACGACAATGGCCGAGCGGAATGGTCGCCCCATTCGTAAGCCATTGGTTGTCCGGATAATAATTGACGCCGAGAATATCGAGACAATCCGGCCTCCCCCCGAGCTCGGACGCCATACGGCCGGTCAGCATGTCCATCGCTTCGTATTGATAGCCCTTCAGGGTCTCGGCCAGCGCCTCGTCTCCATCACCCGCCGGGGCGATGTGCACCAACGGCTCAGCGTGCACGATGCGCGCCGCTGGATCGACAGCCCGAATGGCGTCGATCGCGGCGATGGAGGCACGGACGAGCTGCCGCTTAAGCCGGCCGCCTTCCCCGACGCAGAACGGATTCATCAGAGCGTTGTCGCCACCGGCCCAGGCAAAATATGAGATCTCATTGATTGGACAGAAGTAGCCGGCCCCACCACTCTCCTCTTTCACAAGACGCGCAGCAGCTGCCGCAAAGCGCGCAAACCGGGAGACGAACTCCGGCGCGAAGATATCGATATCATCCGGCCAGCCATAGTGCAGCAGGTCCCAGATCACCTGAACGCCAGCGCGTCGCGCGGCTCGCAAGGCCGCAATGGCTGTCGACCATTCATAACGGCCGGGAGCTTGCTCGATGAGATGCCATCGAAGCCCGTCGCGGAAGGTGTGCAGGCCGACCTGCTTCAAACGCCGGTAGTCGTCGAACGCGGATCGATCATGGCCGCTGGCCGCGATGAGGTCCAGACGCCTGCCGTCAGGGCGTCGATGGGTCGAGCACTCGAACCCACCGATGAAGAAACTATCGAAAAGCGCGGACTTGACGTAGGCCGTGCATTGCAGGTCGTCGCTCGCCACTAGACACGCTCGATCCGATCCGTTGCCACCCTCGGGTTCGCTCCAAGCGACGCGCCTCGCTGCCGCATGACTTGCACCATCTTCCCAAACGTGAAATCCCAGGACTTGTCCGACAGAAACTGATCCACGCGCTTCAGCCGATGCGCGTCGCCGCGCGTCTCAATGCTTCGCCGGACCTCATGTAAGAATGCCTCTGCCGTGTCGGCGATCGCCACCAGCCCCAGCTCACCATAAGGTCTGCGGACGTCGTTAATATCAGTCGAGACAACAGGCAGGCCACCGGCGAGGTATTCAGGCGTCTTGGTCGGGCTGATGAATCGCGTGCTCTCGTTGCGGGCGAACGGCATGATGCCGCAATCCCATCCGGCGAGGTAGAACGGCAGCTCACGATACTGCTTCGGGCCGAGCCAGTGCAGGTTCGGCAGATCGGGGAGCTCGGAGCGCTCGATCTTCGCAAGCGGACCGATCATCACGAACTGCACGTCGGGCGCCTGCGCGGCCATCGTCTGCAACAACGTCATGTCCATGCGCTCGTCGATCACGCCGAAGAAGCCGGCGCGGCGCGGCGGGATGCCAGCTTGATCTAACGGCTCCGAGTCGCCGCGGAGCTGCCGGGCCTGAGCGAAATGGGCCTTGTCGATGCTGCTCGGGCAACAATGCACGTGCGGATGGCGGTCCTGCTTGGCGTCGTAAAGGCTCTGGCCTCCGGTGAAGACGACGTCACAGCTTGCGAGGAGCTCGATCTCACGCTCGACCAGGCGTGGCGGAGCGAACCGGAACGCCGTCAGTTCGTCCATGCAGTCGTAGACGCAGAGGTCCGGGCGCAAATGGCTGGTGAACCCCAGCGCCATCGGCGTGTAGTACCAGAGGATCAGCTCCGGAAAGGACTTCGAGTCGATGAATTCGTTCAGCAGCTCGCGTTGCTGAGCTTCGATGACCTCGACATTGTCCGACGGCGGCAGATGCGGCACCAGCACCTGGACGCCCGGACCACCGTCGCTGGCTACGAGTGTGGGCTCTGTGGCATCGAAGATCGGCTCCTCGAAGACAAAGACGTCGACCAGGGCTGCGGCTCGTGACAGCAGGTGCTGTGGCCGTTGATAGACGAAATTCCACCTGAGGTGAGATAAGCAGATCAGTCCGCCGCGTTCCTCGCGGCTTGGGTCAAGGCTTATCGCAGGTGGCATGGTCGGTCCCTCACGGCTCGCAGATCAAGGCCGGGAATTGACACTCGTTCCTATGTCGGTTGCCGCAGTCCCGTCTGGTAACAAGTGTTAATCGCGGCCGGTGCTTGCTCCCGTCTTCCGAGGCGCTTCGATCGGAACGGCGCTTTGCGCGTCGATCAGCTTGCGGATGAAAGCGGTCTCTCTCTCGCGATAGGCACGGCCGTCGGACCGAAAGATGTCGTGAAACCACACCGGCGGCTCACGACCAACATAGGGGGTCTGCCAGGAATCCCACGGCAGATGTGTCTGCGTCATGCCGTTCGCAAATCCCCAATTGATCGCTCCGACATGATGACGGGCCGCGATCGGCAGGATGCCCTCGAACGTACTGCCGCGCGGACGTGCCATATACTCGGTGCACAGAATGGGTCGCTTGTCCTGTTCCAGGAAGAGGATCTGCCGCTCAAAACGATCCGGCTCGTCATAGCTGTGGAAGGAAATGATGTCGGAGTTCGAGAGCTGAATCCGCTCGATCTCGTCGGGCGGCCGCGCCCTCGACGGATCGCGCCACACCGCACTGGTCAGCGGCTGGATCGGGCGCGACATCCGCGCCCAGGCGAACGCCCGTGGAAGCAAGGAGCGCACTCTGTCGATCTTGTCAGCCGGCTCCCGCTGAAAGTAGCTGTCGCGATTGACGTTATCAGGCTCGTTCCAGATGTCCCAGGCGAGGATGCGCTTGTCGTTCCTGAAGGCGCCGACCACGCCTTCGACATAGGCCTGGAGCCGCGGCCATTGGCCTTCGTCTTGAAGCGCTGCCGAGCCTGGGCTTTGTACCCAGCGCGAGTTATGGACGCCCGGCACAGGCGGGGCCTGTTGTCCAAGCCGCGGATCAGGATCCCAGCAGGAATCGAACAGGACGAGGATGACGCGCAAATGGTGTTTATCCGCGATCGCGAGAGAGCGGTCGATCCGGCGCGTGAATGCCATGGCATCCTGCTGCCAGAGCAGGTCGTGCAGAAAGACGCGCAAGGTGTTGAAGCCGAGCCGCTCGGCCCACCCGAGTTCGAGCTCGATGCGCGCGGGATCGAAACTCTCCTCCTGCCACATCTCGAGCGTGTTGCTGGCGTCGGCAGGAATGTAGTTGGCCCCAACCATCCAGGGTTGACCCGCCGCCCAGTTCGTTGCGTCAGCGGCCGTCCACTGCTCTGCCCGACCTGTCGCTGGTATGACGATCAGGAGGAGACCGAGCAGGATGTTTCTCAGTGCGCTGCGCATCGCCCGGTTCTCCTGATCCACCCTCCGAGCGGCGATCGCTCAGCGTCGGGTCATCGCAAATGGTGGCGGCATGTGACGAATGGTGTCGTTGCTTCCAGAGCCCAGCAGCATCTCTCGATCAGGACCGCCGGACAGCTGTTCCGCCGCAGCCCCCGGCAAGGTCTGCGCCCGGAGCGCCGTCGTGACCAGCGCATCCAGCAGCATGGTGGCCGTGGGATCCGCCAGCGGATCGTCAAGGAACAGGCGGAAGCTCGAGACGAGCACGCGTCCCTTGCCGTAGCCGCGTTCCACCGCCAGCGCGACCGGCTTGTGGATCCAGCCGATCACCAGAGCGGCGTGAACCCGGGCCTGGAAATCGAGCAGGTTGCAGCCGCTGATGACGAGCTCGGGAATGACACGGTCGAAGGTCGCATCGATCAGCGGCCCTCCGGGCACATGTGCAAAGGCGCCGCGGCGCCGCAGCCAGGCGAAGGTCGAGACCCAGTCGCCGCGCCACAACGCGCCGCCCCGACTCTGCACCCGGACGTTCTGCCAATGCGGAAAGAACGGGTTGAGCGACATCTCATGATCGGCGAGTAGCAGCAGCGTGCCGCCAGCCCTGACATGAGCGGCGATGGCCTCGTCATGCGCGGTGGCGATGACAAGATCCGCCTCCGCCAATGCGTTGGCCAGCCTATAGCCCTGCGCCCGCAGCCGCTGGCGCAGCTCCTCCGACGGCGCCCAGACCATCGTGTCAGGCGCAGCATGGCGCAAGCTCCTGGGATGGACCGCGAGGTCGAGGCTGTTCGAAGCGATCAGCCTCTGGTCAGCAGCCCGCAGCTCGAATCCGACCCTGATGCTGCGGGCCGTTTCGACCGGCGGCAGCGTCAGCACGAGGGGCTCCAACTCCGTCACGGTGCCGCGTCCTGCGCGGCAGGCGGAAACGCTTTCTTGGCCGTCGACCGACCATGCAAGCGTGGCCCCCTCAATGGCCTCCACCCCGTTCGCGATCGAGACACCGATGGTTGGCTGCTCGTCATCCCAGTACGACAATCGCTGCCAGTCCGGCACGATTACGGTGTCGGCATTGATGCGCGCGAATACGTCGTGAAAGACCCGCGGATTCCGCAGCATGTCGAGCAGGCCATTGGACTCCCAATGGCAATCGGTGAACTCGGTGATCACGTAGCCGGCGATCTCCGGCCGGCGCCGCATCCGCTCGATCTCATATTTGAGCGAGTGATATTGCTGCCATTGCGCCGCTTGGACGAAGGCTCGCAACGAGCCGAACACGCGGTCGAGGCTCCAGTCGCGGAACCGGTTCTCGATGCCGTGAGCGTACATCACGCCCTCGCCCCAATCATGGCCCGTCTCGAACCACCACGGCTCCCGACCATCCGCACCTGTAAGCTGCGCAGGATCCGGAAGGCCCCAATTGCCGAACTCGGAACACACCAAGGGCTCCCTGCCCGTGCTCACCGCGTCGCCCTCAGGGCTGAACAACCAATCGGAGCGCGCCGCGAGACCGTCGACGAAGCGATCCCAGTCGGCCCGGCTGTCGGGATAAGCCGCGTAGAAATGGTAGTCGGCGATATCCGTCTGGATGTGGAAGCTCGGCGCCACCGGCGAGTTGTCGACCACGAGCCGGGACGGATCGTAGGATTTGAGCCAGGCATAGAGCTTGCGCAGCCACGCCCGGTGCTCGGCATCATGGACGAGGTCAACGCCCCAGTTCTCGTTAATGATCGTCCAGCAGACGATCGAGGGATGATTGCCGTCGCGGTCGACGATCCCTTTGAGCATCCGCTCCTTGCGCGCACGCGACCGCTCGGTCGAGAATCCGCCGTTCGGCAGCTCCGCCCAGATCAGCAGACCGACGCGGTCTGCTGCCTCGTAATAACGCGGATCGGGTGCCTTGATGTGACAACGCAGGCAGTTCAGCCCAAGCTCCCGCGCCTTGCGGAACTGGTCTTCCAGGAACTCCATCGAAGGCGGCGTGCAGATCGTGTCCGCGTAGTAATCCTGATCGAGCGCGCCACGCAGATAGAGTGGCTCGTCATTGAGATAGAACTGGCCGTCCCTGGTCTCGAATTTGCGAAAGCCGATGGTCTCCCCGGCCTCGTCGATCACCTCGCCGTCGCGCCGCAAGGTGAGCTGCACGCGATAGAGGTTGGGCTGCGCCGGAGACCATTTGAGCACGTCACGGACGACGGCTTGAGCGAGAATCTCACTTGCGCCCGCCGCCGCATCGACATGCGCGGTTCCCGCGACCTCTCCGGCCGGAGTCAGAATACGCATCTCGAGCGACGAGGCAGCCGCGAGTGGCGCAGCCAGGCCGATCCTTGCAGTCACCAGGCCGGTATCGGGATCGCTCTGGATTCGCTGCTCTGCAAGGTGATCGGCAATGCGCTGCTCGAGACGCACGGGCTGCCAGATCCCGGAGAGCGGGCCATACCAGCTCTGCTTGCCGAACGGGATCTCAGCGAACGGGGCGTCCGCGAATTCATTGGGATCGTCCGTCGGGCTCTCGACGCGGACGACGATCTCGTTCTCGCCATCGTGCAGGTGCGCCGTAACATCGAACGAGAACGGCAGGAACCCGCCCTCGTGGTCGCCGACATGCTGGCCGTTGATCCATACCCGGGCAAAGTGGAACACGGCTCCGAACCTGAGAAATGCCTGGTCGCGGCGCCAGCCGGCATCGAGCGTGAACCGCCGCTGATAGATGCCGATGCCGGCGCGCATCCGCAGGTCGGGGAACTGCGCCTGCCACACGCCGGGAACGCTGATCTCGCGCACTTCAGCGGGCGTGATGCTGTCCTGAGGCACGTGTAGGAAAGACCACACGCCATCAAGTGATAGTTGTTTGTTGTTCACGATGTCATCTCCGGCGTCCGCGCCTTAAGCGCCGGAAAGTGGCGAAAATGCGCGCCGTTTCCAAGAATGTGACTCGCACCGCAAACAACCGGATGACGAGCTACACGGAACGAGTCGGAACTCGCTCCGCGGTTTGCTTTCGCTCCATCTGCTGATCGCTCACGCCTCGGCGGCTTCCACGTTGACGCGCTCCTTGGCGAGCAGCGACAGGATCGCGTCCGTCTTGCGCTCCTCCTCCAACGTCTGGCCGAGCAGCGGGACGGCCTCGGTGAGACCGAGTTCCTCGGCCCAGCTCTTCAGCGTGCCATAGCGCGTGATCTCGTAGTGCTCGACCGCCTGCTGGGCGGCGATCAACCCCGCGTCGAGCGCCTCGCTGCCCTTGAACTCCTGGAGGATCTCGTCGGCCTCATCGAGCATGCTCTGCATCGCCTCGCAGGGCTTGCCGCGCGCCGGCTTGCCTAGCAGCTCGAAAATCTGCTGCAACCGTTCGATCTGTCCCTCGGTCTCCGCACGATGCGCGTCCAACGCGGCCGCGAGCCTCTCAGATTCGGCGGCGCGTTCCATCTTGCCGAGCGCGCGCAGCACCTGCTTCTCCGCTGAATAGGTATCCTGCATCAGAATGAGAAAGAGGTCTTCGAGTGTCTTTTCGGTCTGCGCCATGGCTGTTCTCCTCGATACGATTTGGCAGCAACCTCGCTGCGGCGAGCGAGGTTCCTGTTGGTGCCGAGCAGCCGGTTTGTTGGCTTAGGAACTTGCGAAAATTCCGGGACGTTAGGCCTCGGGTGAATTGGCGTTCGTGGCGACGTCGTCATCCGCAACGGCGCGCCCCGGCAGGTCCGGCGCGAGCAAACAACGATGGTTTCGCCTCACCTCAGGTCCGAACGAGCGCAATGCCAGATCTCGAAATGTGGGGTGGAATAGAATGTACGGTCGTTCGCCTTCGAGATCGGTTCAGGAACCAGGTCGCGGAAACCGGCCATTGCGATCGTCTCGACGATCTCGACCGGATCGCCGCGCTGGGCATACGCACGCTGCGCTATCCGATTCTGTGGGAGACGATCGCGCCCGATGATCCCGACAGCTGTGACTGGCGCTGGCACGATGCACGGCTCGCCCGGCTCAAGACACTCGGGATCCGCGTCATCGCGGGATTGCTCCATCACGGCAGCGGGCCGCGTTACACCGATCTGCTCGATCCCGCCTTTCCGCATCTGCTCGCGATCCACGCGGCGCGCGTCGCCCAACGCTACCCCTGGATCGAACTGTTCACGCCGGTCAATGAGCCGCTGACGACCGCGCGCCTGAGCTGCCTGTATGGCCATTGGTATCCGCACGCAAGCGATGAGCACAGCTTCCTGCGCGCGCTGCTCAATCAATGCGGAGCGACCATCCTCGCGATGCAAGCCATCCGCGACATCACGCCCTCGGCGCAACTCGTCCAGACTGAGGACGTCGGCAAGGTCTTCAGCACGCCGCGGCTCCGCTACCAGGCAGACTTCGAGAATGCGCGGCGCTGGCTGAGCCTCGACCTGTTGTGCGGTGAGGTCGATCCTCATCACACGCTTTACGACTTCATGCGCGACAACGGCATCGACGCAGCCGTGCTGGAGCGCCTGGAAGATAACCCGTGCCCGCCTGACATCATCGGAGCGAATCACTACCTCACCAGCGAGCGCTATCTCCACCCACGCACGGACGCATTTCCGGCCGAGTTTTCCGGCGGCAACGGCCGCGACCGCTATGCCGATGTCGAGGCGGTGCGCATGCCGCTGCCGGCCGTCCAGCTGGGGCCGGCCGCGCGCCTCGCCGAACTCTGGGCTCGATATCGGCGTCCGATCGCCATCACCGAGGTGCATCATGGCTGCACCCGCGAGGAGCAGCTGCGCTGGCTGATCGAGGTCTGGAATGCCGCAGCCGAGATCCGACGCCGTGGCGCCGACATCCGGGCGGTAACGGTCTGGTCGATGCTGGGCGCGGTCGACTGGAATTCCTTGCTGATCCGCGACGATGGTTGTTACGAGCCCGGAGCGTTCGATGCGCGCAGCGAACCGCCGCGCCTCACCGCACTCGGCCGCGCGGTGGAGAGTCTGGCGCGCGAGGGACGCTTCGAGCATCCGGTCGTGGTGAACTCGCCTGGCTGGTGGCACCGCCCCGAACGACTCTATCATCCGCCGACACGTCGACGCATGGCGCCGCCGACGGCTGTCCGTCGGCCGCTCCTTGTTGTCAGCAATGACGCCGAATGGTGGCGGGTCTGTCGCAACGCGGCTGACGTGCGCGGACTGGCCATGGCGGCGGTCAATTGGAGCGACCCCGATGCCGAAGCACCGGACCGCCTTCGCTCTGTGTTGAAGGCGCTGCAGCCGTGGGCGGTGGTCGCCACGCGAGCCGGCTTGGAGCAGGCAGCTAGCGACGTCCGCCTGCATGAGCTTGCGCTCGCCTGCGACGCGCTCAGCATTCAATTGCTGATCTACGATAGCAACGGCACGCGGGACGACTCCGGTGACGGACAGCAAAGACAGAGCACGTATCCAGGCGACGGCGGAACGGCTGCCCGCCCAAGCCAGGCATGGACTGACCCCACGCTGGTGGTCTGCGCAGGTCGCAAGTATTTCGATGATGCCCTCGACCTCCTGATCGACGGGGAACATGGGTTCTGGTGTCCGACCTCGCGAGGGTTACAGCGGCGAGACGAGGCGGCTGCGAAGGACGACGGCCGAAACCTCGCAGCCGGATAGGAGCCAACGGAGGCTCCCCGGGTTGGCCTCGATTGAACTGCAGGATCGATCATGACCTTCTCCGCTCTCGACGCGTCAACACGGACCATCCTCGTGACGGGGGGCGCCGGCTATATCGGCTCGCATGCCTGTGTCGCCCTGCTCTCGGCCGGCCACGACATCGTCGTGTTCGACAACTTCTCGAACAGCAGCCCGCGCGCGCTGGAGCGGGTGGCCGAGATCACCGGCCGAACATTTGCCGTGGCCGAAGGCGACATCCGCGACCAGGCTGCGCTCGAACGAACGATCCGGGCCTGCGGTTGCGATGCCGTGATGCACTTTGCCGGCCTGAAATCCGTGCCGGAGTCGGTCCGGCGGCCGCTCGACTATTATGATCAGAACGTGATCGGCACGCAGCGGCTGCTCGCCGCCATGGTGAATACCGGCGTCAGCCGCATCGTCTTCAGTTCATCCGCGACGGTCTACGGGCAGCCGCAATTCCTGCCCTATACGGAGGATCACCCGCTGGCGCCGGTGAATCCTTATGGACGCACCAAACTGATGATCGAGGACATGCTGCGTGATCAGTGCGCGAGCGATCCGGCGTGGAGCGCCGCCCTTCTGCGTTACTTCAATCCGGTCGGGGCCCATGAGAGCGGACTGATCGGCGAGGACCCGCACGGCGTTCCGAACAACCTGCTGCCCTTCGTGGCGCAGGTCGCGATCGGGCGCCGCGATCATCTCAAAGTGTTCGGCAAAGACTACGACACGCCGGACGGCACGGGAATCCGTGACTACGTCCACGTCATGGATCTGGCGGAAGGCCATGTCGCCGCGCTCGACCGGCTGGACCGCCCGGGATGCATCGCCCTCAATCTCGGCACAGGCCTCGGCCACAGTGTTCTCGACGTCATTCGAGCCTTCGAGCTGGCGAGCGGCAAGCCGCTTCCCTTCAAATTCGTGGAGCGCCGTCCCGGCGACCTCGACAGCTATTATGCGGCAACGGACGCGGCCCGAACGCTCCTCGGATGGTCAGCCTCGCGTTCACTTGCAGCGATGTGCGCCGATCACTGGCGCTGGCAGTCGCTCAATCCGGATGGCTACACTGAGCAACATCAGAGGCACGAGGGCGTCGAACATGTATCGCTCTCACCTGTGATGTCCAGCGAGCCAGCGCTTCTCGATTCAACTGCCTCACCCGTTTCTGTCTCGCAGGGCGGATGAGCTTCTCCTTGTCGCGTCGCTCTCCTGCGCCAGCTGCATCCTCCTACGGTGCACGCCTGGAGCTTCGCGGCGAGGCTCTCCTGGCTCTCGGCGCTTCGCACTGTCTACGGATGAACTCTTCGGCCCATTCGAGACATCTTGTTGCATTCGGAAGGTCATCCACCTCCAATTCCGGGGCACTTTCCTGGCGATTGCCGTCTGGGCCGATCTTCGACAAGCGGATCTTATAGGAGTGATGGCTCGCCCATACCGTCGCGATGACGCCGTCAAGCTCATAGGTCTCGACAGGCTCGTCGTTCGCAAGACTAGCGTTGGTCGGCCTCTTGCGTCGACGCCCTCGTGAGGTGAGGCCCAACAGATTTCCGCGCATCGGGTAGCCTTATCATCAGACGCTTGCCCGAACAGCGGGTTCTTTCGGTAAGCGAGCTCGAGCGAGATACAGTCTCAGCTTGTCCAGAGGGCCGGGGCGGTCGTGACGAGATCGGCGCCGTTTCGATCCGTGTCGATATAGGCCGGCGACCGCGGCCGCCCGCGATCGACAGCGAGCGGAACGGCTTTTCGTCGCGGTCCGCTGGGAGCCCCGTCAGCTGTATATTGTCGCCACTCAAATGCAGCCCTTTGGTGCTCGACGGTCCACCGCAGGATCGCCGGATCTCGGTCAAGGAGGTAGTGCCAGCCCTCGACGAGGCGTACCAACAACTCGTCCGGTGAGGGTGTGATTTCCGTCAGGGCCTCATCGATCCCCGAGAAGGTCGTCATGACCTGACGGCAATCGTACTGGTCGAGCAGCCGGTCGGATTCCGCCATCACACGTCTCCCGAGATCGGAATCTCTGAAGCTGCCCACCGGTCTCGTATGCAGGACAGACACGCCGTCTAGGATGCCGAGGCCTTCGTATCCCAAGAGCTTCGGCCAAACCGAGTCCAGGCCCCACCCCCATCCGGTGGTCGTAAGATCCAGCGTGGGCAACAATCGCTCCAGGGTTTCCCGGCGGAAGCACGGGACCATGATCTCGACAAAGCCGACACGCCTTGCGAAGAAGCTCTGATTGGTCATCGTGATGTAGTGCGCGTAGTAGGAGTTCTCCTGAAGCGCCGGCGCATACAGGTCGAAGTCCAACGCGGCGCCAAACCTGAAGAGCGCATCGATATCGTCCTGGCTGGTGAAGATGTCGTCATCCGGCAGCCAGATGTAGTCGTAGTCTCTCCAGCCGTTCCAGGAATTCAGCAACGTCCTCAGCCCAGCCCATTTTGGTCCGGGCAATACTCCACCAATGGTGCACTCGACGTCGGCTGCGTGCTCTATCTCCTGAAATGGGCAGAGGTACAGATCCCAACTGCGCTCCTTGGCCCGCTCGAGCCAGAACGGATGCAGGGATCTCCTGCCAACGCGCGCGATCACGAGATGGGGTCTCACCAGCCGTCTCCTTCAATGTTGCCCATCGAATGCAGAATGCCGGTGGCACTCCATGGTTGCTGTTTTCCTGCAAACAAATCGCGTGCGGCAAATTAGAAACGGGCGGTGACGAAGGGCATTGCCGATTCGCGTTCTCGTGGATCGGATCATGACCAAGGCCTTTCATCGAAGCATCTTCACAGCGCGGCTGGGCGATCTTCCCCGGCCGATACCGCGCCTGAATCTGTCGAGTGCACGGCCTCATACCCCACAGGTTCGCTGGCCGTCATATGATCCAACGAGGCTGCAGCCCGGCATTCTACATTTCGGCTGCGGTGCCTTTCACCGCGCGCACCAGAACGTCTTCACCCAACGGGCCATCGAGCTGGAAGGTGCATCGGCGAGCCGGTGGGGTGTGGTCGGGGTGAGCTTTCGCAGCCGAAAGGTTCGGCAGGCCCTCGCCCCCCAGGATCTGCTCTATACGGTGATGGAACGCGCTGATGACAGCTCCCGAGCAGACGTGGTGGGCGTCCTGAGGGGCCTGCTGTTCGCGGGAGATCAGCGCGCTCGCATCATCGCCATGCTTTCAGATCCGCAGATCCGAATCGTCACCTTGACGGTGACGCCCTCGGGATATGCGTCGGAGAATGCAGCGTCGACCGACCCGGTCGGGCTCATCGTCGACGGGCTCGCAACGGTGCGGGATCAGAGATCAGCACCTCCCGTGCTGATCTCCTGCGATAACATCCCACATAACGGGCGCCGCTTGCGCGATGCGCTCATCCAGCGCGCAGACCAACGAAGCGCAGCGCTAGGCGACTGGATCAGCCGTAACGTTCAATGCCCATCGTCTGTCGTGGATCGGATCGTTCCTGTCCCGACATCCGCGGATTCCGCCGCCGCCAGTGGACTACTTGGTTTGCAGGATCTGGCCGCAGTGGCGACGGAGCCATTTCGCCAATGGGTGATCGAGGATTTCGACGGCCCGCGGCCACAATGGGAGCAGGCCGGCGCCCTGTTCGTCCCGGATGTCACGCCGTGGGAGCTTTCGAAGCTGAACCTGCTCAACGGCACGCACATGGCGATTGCTTTCCTGGGCATGCTGGCCGGGCTGGAGACGGTCTCCGACGTTATCCTCGATCCGCTCTTCCGTCGCTATGCAGCGCGGCTGATGCGCGACGAGCAGATCCCCACCATCCCCAAGAGCGATCACGATCTGGCGTCCTATAGCGATCTATTGCTGCGGCGCTGGCGGAACCGGAAGATCGTCCATCAGCTCGGGCGCATCGCAAGGAATGGCTCTGAGAAGCTGCAAGCGCGACTCCTCGCGTCATTGGCGTCCAACATCGCGACAGGAAGACCCGCACCGTGCACGATGCTCGCCATCGCAGCCTGGGCTTGTTGTACCGCGGGGATATTGCGGTTCTCAGGTACATTCGTCGACGAGGCCGCTCCGGGATTACAACGGCTATCAGTGACGTCCGGAGGCGAAACGTCGGCTTTCGTGCAGATGCTCTTGAGCAGAGAGGATATCTTCGGCCGGGAGCTGCCAGGGAATCCGAGGTTCGGGCAGGAGCTGGCTCGTGCCATCGACAGCTTAAAGCGCTTCGGCGCCCGGGGCGCCGTGTCAAAGATCGTCTGTGATGCAGAGGTGCACCCGTGAACCTGTCCGATATACGCGCCGTGGTCTTCGACATGGACGGGCTGCTGGTCGACAGCGAGCGTCTCGCTCGCGCCGCGCTGATCGAGACCGCCGGCCGCTTCGGGATCACGGCAGATCTCGACCTCTTCACGCGCATGATCGGCCTTCCCGAGGACAGCTCACTGGCCCTGCTCCGGCATCGGTTTGGTCTGGATTTCGATGCGGAAGACTTCATACGGAAGGCAGCCACGGCATGCCATGCGATGGTTGACTGCGGCCACTTGGAGCTGAAATCCGGAGCAACTGAGCTCATGGAATTTCTCGAGCATTCGGGATTGCCTAAGGCCGTTGCAACGTCATCATCACGCGAGAAGGCGATGCGCACGCTTTCCGCAGTCGACTTGGCCAGCAAGTTCGACGCGATCGTCACACGTACGGACGTCGCGCGCGGAAAGCCGCATCCGGACCTTTTCCTGCGTGCCGCATTCGAGCTCGATCAGCCCGTCGATCGATGCATCGCCTTGGAGGACTCCTATAACGGCGTTCGGGCCGCGCGCGCGGCCGGAATGAGAGTGATCATGGTTCCCGATCTCCTTATCGCGACAGCGGAGATGGACGACTTAGCCGAGTTGATCGCGCCTGATCTGCTCGCAGTTCTTGACGCGCTCATGAGAGTGCGAGTGGAGCTGGAGGATACAGCCGGTTCTTGACACCGTTCACTTTTCAGTCTGACAACGTCCTCCGGCTTCGAGCTGCCGGATCCCTCCGTCACACTCCGGCGCGCTGACGGCACGCCGCTCCTTCCGACCAGGCGGCTCCGCCAAGCCTGTGCCTTCGAGTGGCCGCAGCGGTTCATTAGCCGTGAAGCGGTTTTTAACGTGCCGCCAATGATCAGGTGCGACATCCAGCAAGTCGTTGCCGAGTGCCTCGACCACATTGATGTGCTGCAGCACGCGTCGACCTTCAGTTAGCCGAAAACCTGCAGCAGAATGTCTGCTCTAGGGCCGACGAAGGGCACGGTCGCATACGCTTCTCCCGCGCGGACAGCTTGCAGAATGTCGATCCGGTGCCGCGTCATTCGGTGACCATCGGACGAACGCGAACGGCGTGTTAGATCGAGGGTCCGTTGCGGTCCCCTTTGGCTTGACGTTTGCTGTGAAGCAATTGAGCTGCCCCGCATAGGAAATCGCAGTTTGGGCGTTCAGGGGCCTTCGACCGTCTGCTCAGGAGATGAGCCGCGCCCCGCGCTGGAACGTCAGATATTCCCAGAGCCAGTTCAGCGCTACCGTAATCCGGTTGCGCAGCCCGATCAGAAAATAGATGTGCACCACGCCCCAGAACGTCCATCCCAGAAGCCCGGTGAGCTTGAGGTGCTTGAGCGACACCACCGCGGACTTTCGCCCGATGGTCGCAAGATCGCCCTGGTGACGATAGACGAACGGCAAAGGCTTTCTGGCGCCTCCGACGATGTCACCGCAGATCAATTCCCCCACATAGCGGCCCATCTGCTTGGCCGCCGGCGCGAGGCCGGGCACCGGTTTGCCGCCACTGCTGGCTGCTGCGATATCGCCCACGGCGAAGATGTTGGTGTGCGGCGGCACGCGAAGATGATCGTCGACAACGATCCGCCCCGCTCGGTCGGACTTCGCACCGATCCAATCCGCGGCCGGCGTCGCGCGAACTCCAGCCGCCCATAGGAGAGAGCAGCATGCGATATGGCGTCTATTGGACAGGGTCACGCTGTCACGCGTGCATTCAGTGACCGCCGCATCGGTGATAACGTCAACATTCATTCGCCGCAGCGCCTTGCGCGTATAATCGGACAGCTCGTCGGCGAAATTCGACAGCAGCCGCTGGCCCGCCTCGATCAATACGACCTTGGCCGATTGCGGATCGATATGGCGGAAATCGCCGGCTAGAACGTTCTGCGCGATATCGGCAATCGATCCGGCCATCTCGACCCCGGTCGGCCCCCCGCCCACGATGACGAACGTCATCAGCTTCTGCCTGAGCGCCACGTCATCTGTCCGCTCTGCGCGCTCGAAACATGTCAGAATCTGCGCCCGGATGCGCGTTGCGTCCTCAATCGTCTTCAAACCCGGCGCAAAGCGTGCCCATTCCGGATGATTGAAGTAGGAGGTGGTCACGCCGGTCGCGAGGACCAGATAATCGAACGGAAGGTCCGGGCCATCTGTTGTTACCACGACGCGCCGAGCGATATCGACACCATTGACCTCCGCCATGATCACCGTCGCATTTGCCTGATCGGACAGGATGGCGCGAATCGGCCAGGCCACGTCCGCCGGCGACAGCGCCGCCGTCGCGACCTGGTACAGCAAGGGCTGGAAACAATGATGGTTCTTGCGGTCCACCAACGTAACCGAGACCTCGGCACGCGCCAGCGCCCGGACGGCCTCAAGGCCGGCAAAGCCGGCTCCTATCACGACGACGGAAGGCTTGGTTGCTGGGATCATGTCCGGATTGAAGGATGCCTGGAGCCAACTTAGCGCGCACGGACGGACTTGCTTGACGCGCCGTCCAGTCTCGTCAAGACGGGCTCCTCCTCGACGTTCCTAAAACCAGCCTGATATCACTGCCCGGCAGCACGCCTACCGCGAGGCGGATCGAGATCTGCTGCGGGATCATGCGGAGCAAGTAGGAACGAAGAATTCTCCCGCCGGTCAATATCCGACAGCTCAACAGGAGATTTCTAGTATGGAACGCAGATCGTTTCTTCTCGCACTCGGCGCGCTCAGCCTCGGAGCCGGGGTCGCTCAAGCGCGGCCGCGCATGGCCGCGGACTTCCGCACCGCAGATCTCGCCGGCGGCGCCTTCGCGATGACCACAAGCCAGCTTGCGCTGACACGCACCGGTAATCCCGATATCATCAACTTCGCCAATGCAGAGATCGCCGAGCAGATGCAGGTGGCAGCTGCGCTCGGCGCGGCCCCCGGATCGGCTCCAATGCGGACCGACCACGCTGTTCTGCTGCGGCAGCTCGAAGCCGTGCCGAGCGGAGGCGGCTTCGACCGCATGTATGTGCAGGGACAGATCAGGGGTCATCGCGAGCTGCTCGCGTTGAACAGCGATTATCTGCGCAGTGGCAGCGATCCACAGGAGCAGAGCGTCGCGCAGATGTCGCTGCCGATCATCCAGCGCCACCTGGCAATCCTGAACGGATTGCGTGAATTGGCTTAGTCCCGAGCCAACCGTTGGAGCCAGACATGGCAAGGCGAGCAAGGAGCCCTGCGGTCAAGGGCTCCAAAGGCAAGTGAGCTGCTTGCGAGCGGGCGGAGAACCCGTCTCAGGTGCGGGGCGCGCGCTCCGCCAACTTTGTGAGCGCCCGTCAGGTTCGGCGCTACATCTTGCGAGCCACCAGCTTCATGCGCAGCTCTGAAATCGCTTCGCCCGGATTGAGCCCCTTTGGGCACGCCTTGGCGCAATTGAGAATGGTGTGGCAACGATAGAGCCGGAAGGGATCTTCCAGAATGTCGAGCCGCTCGCCGGTGGCCTCGTCGCGGCTGTCGTTGATCCAGCGAGCCGCCTGAATGAGGGCCGCGGGTCCGAGAAAGCGCTCTGAATTCCACCAATAGCTAGGACATGAGGTCGAGCAGCAGGCGCAAAGGATGCATTCGTAAAGGCCGTTGAGCTTTTCGCGGTCTTCCTCGCTCTGCCGCCATTCCTTCTGCGGCGTTGGCGTCTTCGTCTGCAGCCAAGGCTCGATGACCGAGAGCTGCGCGTAGAAGTTGGTGAGATCCGGCACCAGATCTTTCACGACGGGCTGATGCGGCAGCGGAAGCAGCTGAACCGGCCCGTCATGGTCGCTCATGGACTTGGTGCAAGCGAGCGTGTTCTGGCCATTGATGTTCATCGAGCACGAGCCGCAGATGCCTTCGCGGCAGGAGCGGCGGAAAGCCAACGTGGAATCGATGTTGTTCTTGATCCAGATCAGTCCGTCGAGAACCATCGGCCCGCAATCGGACGTGTCGACGTGATAGCTGTCCATCTGTGGATTGCCGCCGACATCGGGATTCCAGCGATAGATGCGAAACTCGCGCAACGTGACGCTTTTCGGCTTCGGCCAGGACTTGCCTTCACGCAGGGCGGAGTTCTTCGGTAGTCTGAATTCGGCCATCACAGGTCCTTTCGACCTTGCGGGTCGTCCCGCGGGTCCTCGTCAGAAACATCGCAGTTGCAGCCAATCCTCCACGCTGAGCCCGAACAGGAGCGGCCGCCAGACCGGCGCCGTTGCGGCGACACTCAGCAGGCCAAAAGCGACATACGCCGCCCATGGCGGGATGCCTTCAAACCGCACGGTCGCGGAGCGGTGCATGTGCCGCCTCCCGGATGCCGACGCGTGTGATCACCCAACCCGCGGCAAGCATCGCCGCTCCCCAGATCAAGAAGCCCATGTCCCACGCGCCGCGTTGCGCGGCGGGAGCGACCTCGTTGACGTGGTGAAGTCCGAGCCATTCGTGATCGACGAGACCTTCGATCAGATTGAACAGGCCCCAGCCGAGCAGCAGCGTGCCAACCAGTTGCCGGTTAGACCAGCGCAAATGGCGCCCATGGGCCGACCTCCAGAGCACGTAGAGTCCGGCCACGACGAACAGATACGTTCCCGCGTGGAAGATTCCGTCCCAGGTCGTATTCAGCTGCAGGTTCTCGATGGTCGTCGGCGGGTACCAGCTGCTCACCATGTGATGCCATTGCAGCAGCTGATGCAGCACGATGCCATCGAAGAAGCCGCCGAGCCCGAGGCCGAACAGGATCCCCGCTGCGATCGGAAAACCGGGTCTTGGGGTGTGATCGACCATTCCGTTGGCGTCCTCGAACAACGGCGAAGCTCACGCGCGTCCGCTACCAACAGGCGCGCTCGCACGGCGTTCCTACACCGACGAGCGCTGCTACGTCACACGACGAGATATTAAAGCCGGATGCGCGCGTCAGTAGGGACCTCCCCGCTCGCTGATCAGCCCGGGCCAAGCCGCCGCACCGGCGACGGACTAGCCAACGTCCTTATTATCGTGGGTTAATGATCTTGGGGACGCCTTTCGAAATCATCAGCCCAGACGGCTGCTGGTTGGTGCCAGACTATCGTGCGCGTATACTGCCCAGCAAAGGGAGCGTCGCTCGAAGCGCGGCCCGCCAGCTGAGCCGGAAGCGGAGCCGATTTGCTCAGGCCCAGAACTAAGCCATTGGCGTCGAGTTGAGCGTTCAACTCGATTGGAGTTCCTGGTTCATACTCGAACGGCTTCCGTCGGCTAAGGCCCTCTTGCCTGTAGTCCCAATTTGAAACAGACTTGCCCAAGTTATCTGGGGACAGCAGGTGCCCGCACACACCTCATTTAAGACGCGTTTGTCGAGCCGGGACGATGAACCTTGAAGACTTGTATCGACTTCTCCGAACCAGCCATGTTCAGGCGCAGGGCATTGTCGATACGATTGACGAGCCGCTTCTTGTCCTAGACGAAAGCGCGGTTGTGATTGAGGCCAATCGCGCCTTCTTCGTCACTTTTCTGGCCGAGCGGGACGATACGATCGGCGTCCCTCTCGATCGCCTCGGCAATGGCCAGTGGAATATTCCCGACCTCAAGCGGTTGATCTCGGAGGTCATTCCTAGATCGGCTGCAGTGATCGACTATGAGGTCTCCCACGACTTCCCGGCTATTGGCCTTCGTACCTTCCTGATCACAGCGAGGCGCCTGTCCAAGCCTGACAATAATAGCACGCACCTCGTCATTGTTTTCACGGACGTAACCGAGAGACGAGCCAAAGAGCGTGAGAGCTCGCTTCTGAATTCAGAGCTCCGCCACCGCCTCGTCAATCTCCTGGGAGTCGTTCAGGCCATCGCCAACCAGATCGAGACGAAAGACAGATCGGCTGAAGATTACAAGGCAACGTTCCTGGCGCGCTTTCAATCCCTGGCCAAGGCTCAGTCCATCATGGCTGCCGGCAGCTCATCAATCGATTTGGCTGGTCTGGTGCCGCAGGTGTTGTCATCCTTGAAAGACGAGCAGCTGGTCTTTTTGGGAGGACCGCCCTTTTCAGTGCCGTATAATCAGGTGGTGCCGGTTGCGATGATCTTGAGCGAACTCGCGACCAACAGCTTCAAGTATGGGGCACTCGCGCAACGCCGTGGCACTGTCGAGGTGAGCTGGCGGATCAGTTCAGACAGTTCCAATCGCCCCTGTCTTTGCTTCGTATGGCGAGAAAGGTGCCCTGAGCCTATCGCTTCACCCACCCGGACGGGGACTGGAACGCTGATCATCGCTGAGATGACTAAGTTCAGCTTGCACGGCGAGGCCGAACTGAACTTTCAGCAGGACGGCCTGCGAGCAACGCTGCTCATCCCACTCGCGATGCCTCTTGAAGCAGGTTGAAGAGCTTGAGGGTAACTATCGCGCGCAGGGCAGTTGCTCGCTGCGAAAGGACAGTTGTTCGCGGCAGACGGGGACGAGGGCTCTTGAGGCCCTCACCTGCGAGGTGACAGCCTGACCGCTCCACGCCTGCTGGAACTCCCCGGATTCAGGGCGTTGGTTCACTCAAGTATCGGCATAGAGTCCAAAATGGAGCGGCAATTGGCGGGCTGGCCGGCGGGAGACGGCGAAATGGCGGAGCGAATCCGCGCCCATCATTGGGCGATGACGCCGCTCGGCCCGATCGACGATTGGCCGCAAAGCCTGCGGACAGCACTGGACATGATCCTTGCGATGCCCAGCCCCGCGAGCATCCTCTGGGGG
>NZ_CAFI01000086.1 GCF_000239775.1 Bradyrhizobium sp. ORS 375 | reverse complement strand
GGACGTTGGGTGCGGGATGCGGTGGCTGCTTGCGGGCTGCAGCGGGACTTGGGCCCGCGGACGAACGGCAGGCATGCGGACGTAAAATCGCGTGGTCCTGGCGCCCCGAAGCTGGCGCCAAGCGGTCCGGGGATGATGATCCGGATCGTGACGGTGGCTAACACGCCGGACACCGGGGAGATCGCGACATAAGCGTGAAAACCACCGCGCGGGGAATGCCGGGATGTCTCGGCTGAACCTGTGGTGACTACCGCCTGCTTTTTTTCTGCAGGCGGGCCATGGGTGCGGCCAGCGCCCGGCATTCCCTGCGCCCTCTGCCTGATCGGAGGGCGACGTCGCCGACATGACTCGGGCGGATGCCGCCGCGAGAACGAGCGCGCATCCGCATGTGCGTGCGGTCGGGCTCCCCCACGGGAACCAAACTCCAGAGCGGCGGTTAGCTCGTATGCAGGAGGAACCCAATGCGCCGTCCCAAAATCCAGCCGATCCGCAACAAGCTCGACCTGACCGACCGGGTCCAGGTCCGCATCGTCACGCGCCGGCTGCGCGTCACCCAGGCTGAGCTGACCGAGATCGTCGGCCGCATCGGCAATTCCATCGCCGCGATCTCCAAAGAGGTTCAGCTGCAGCGGACAAGCAAGATGGCGGTCCCGGCGGATATGCCGCCGGCAGAGGTCATTGCCTCCGTCGCGGCAACTGAAACCGTGGTCGCAGAGGCCGTCGTGACATCAGAGACCCACTAGGCGACGCCAGCGGGCAGGGGGCATTCATGGATCAACTCACCGACAGGGCCGACGCCCTGACGCAGGCGGCATTCAATCTGCGCAAGGCCAAGATCAGCGAAGGCCGGCCGTTTCCGCTCGGCGCGACCTGGGACGGCCTCGGCGTCAATTTTGCGATCTTTTCCGCGCACGCGACCAAGGTGGAGTTGTGCCTGTTCGACGAGACCGGTGAGACGGAGCTCGAGCGCATCGAGCTGCCGGAATACACCGACGAGGTCTGGCACGGCTATCTGCCGACCGCGCGTCCCGGCACGGTCTACGGCTATCGCGTTCATGGACCCTACGAGCCCGACGCTGGTCACCGCTTCAATCCGAACAAGCTCGTCATCGATCCCTATGCCAAGCAGCTGGTCGGGCAATTGCGCTGGGGCCCGGAGTTGTTCGGCTATCAGCTCGACCACGCCGACAAGGATCTTTCCTTCGACGATCGTGACAGCGCGCCCTTGATGCTGAAGTGCCGGGTGATCGATCCCGCCTTCACCTGGGGGACCTCGCGCAAGCCGGAGATCCCGTGGGAGCGGACCATCTTCTACGAGATGCACGTCAAGGGTTTCACCAAGCTGCATCCGCTGGTGCCGGAGGCCGACCGCGGCACCTTCGCCGGCCTCGCGCATCACGACATTCCGGCCTATCTGCGCTCGCTCGGCATCACATCGGCCGAACTGCTGCCGATCCATGCCTTCATCGACGACAGCTATCTGGTCGAGAAGGGACTGCGCAACTATTGGGGCTACAATTCCATCGGCTTCTTCGCGCCCGAGCCGCGCTATCTCAAGACGCCGTTCGCGACCGAATTCAAGACCATGGTCAACCAGTTCCATGCCAACGGCATCGAGGTCATCCTCGACGTGGTCTACAACCACACCGCCGAAGGCAACGAGCTCGGCCCGACCCTGTCGTTCAAGGGCATCGACAACGCCAGCTACTACCGGCTGCTGCCTGACCAGAAGCGCTACTACATCAACGACACCGGCACCGGCAACACGGTGAACCTGTCGCATCAGCGTGTCCTGCAACTCGTCGCGGACTCGCTGCGCTACTGGGCGACCGAGATGCGCGTCGACGGCTTTCGCTTCGACCTCGCCACCATTCTCGCGCGCGAGCCCTACGGCTTCGACGAGGGCGGCGGCTTCCTCGATGCCTGCCGGCAGGACCCGGTGCTGTCCGGCGTCAAGCTGATCGCCGAGCCCTGGGACATCGGTCCGGGCGGCTATCAGGTCGGCCAGTTTCCGCCGGGCTGGGCGGAGTGGAACGACAAGTTCCGCGACACCACCCGCGCGTTCTGGAAGGGCGATGGCGGCACCATCGCCGATTTCGCCAAGCGCATCTCCGGCTCCGGCGATCTGTTCAACAAGCGCGGCCGCCGCCCCTGGGCCAGCGTCAATTTCATCACCGCGCACGACGGCTTCAACCTCAACGACCTCGTCTCCTACAACGACAAGCACAACGAGGCCAACGGCGAGGACAATCGCGACGGCCACAGCAACAACCATTCGTGGAATTGCGGCGCCGAGGGACCCACCGACGATCCCGAGATCACGGTTCTGCGCGAACGGCAGAAGCGCAACATGCTGGCGACGATGCTGCTGTCGCACGGCACGCCGATGCTGCTCGCCGGCGACGAGTTCGGGCATACCCAGCACGGCAACAACAACGCCTATGCCCAGGACAACGAGATCAGCTGGCTCGACTGGATGGGCATCACCTCGCAGGGACGGCAGCTGCGCGAGTTCACGCGCAAGCTGATCGCGATGCGCAAGGCGTTTCCGATCCTGTACCGCTCGCGCTTCCTGGTCGGATCTCTCAACGAGGAGCTCGACGTCAAGGACGTGACCTGGCTCGCGCCCTCGGGCGAGGAGATGGCGACGGAGCAGTGGACCGACGGCCATGCGCGCTGCTTCGGCATGCTGCTCGACGGCCGCGCCCAGGAGACCGGCGTCAGGCGCCGCGGCTCGGATGCGACCTTGCTGCTGATCTACAATGCGCATCACGACGTAGTGAACTTCACTCTGCCCTCCGTGCCCGAGGGGCACAATTGGCTGGCGCTGATCGACACCAATCAGCCGGATGCGCAGGTGCAATCGCTGCCGTTCGGCCATGTCTACGAGGTCACCGGCCGCTCGATGCTGGCGCTCGGCCTGTCCTCCGAGCAGCAGCCGATGCGCGGGCTGCGCCACGGCCTCGGCGCCCTGCTCGACATCGCGGAGTCGCCGCTGGGGTAGGCGCGTAATCGGTCCGTCTTGTCGTACGCAGGATGCCGTGTCAAAGCTGTCCGGGTGAAACGCCCGGACAGAGGTCGAAGACAAGCAATGCGCACCCATTCCATCGCCGCCATCCCCGCCGACGGCATCGGTCCCGAGGTCATCTCCGCCGGCGTTCGCGTGCTCGAGGCGCTGGCCAAGCGGGCAGGCGACGTCAGCTTCAACGTCAAGACCTTCGACTGGGGCTCGGACTACTACAAGAAGCACGGCGTGATGATGCCGGCCGATGGCCTCGCCGAGCTGAAGAGGTTCGATGCGATCTACTTCGGCGCGGTCGGCGCGCCCGACGTTCCCGACCACATCACGCTGTGGGGCCTGCGGCTGCCGATCTGCCAGGGGTTCGATCAGTACGCCAATGTGCGCCCGACCAAGATCCTGCCGGGCGTGGCCTCGCCGCTACGCAATGTCGGCGTCGGCGATCTCGATTGGGTGATCGTGCGCGAGAACTCCGAGGGCGAATATGCCGGGATGGGCGGCCGTGCGCATCGCGGCCTTCCTGAGGAGGTCGGCACCGAGGTTGCGGTCTTCACCCGCGTCGGTGTCACCCGCATCATGCGCTACGCCTTCAAGCTCGCGCAGTCGCGCCCGCGCAAGTTCCTGACTGTCGTCACCAAGTCGAACGCGCAGCGCCACGGCATGGTGATGTGGGACGAGATCGCTGCTGAGGTCGCGCGCGAATTCCCCGACGTGACCTGGGACAAGATGCTGGTCGATGCCATGACCGTGCGCATGACTCTTCAGCCGAGGAGTCTCGACACGATCGTGGCGACCAATCTGCACGCCGACATCCTGTCCGATCTGGCCGGCGCGCTCGCCGGCAGCCTCGGCGTGGCGCCGACCGGCAACATCGATCCCGAGCGTCGCTTTCCGTCGATGTTCGAGCCGATCCACGGCTCGGCCTTCGACATCACCGGCAAGGGCATCGCCAATCCCGTGGCGACGTTCTGGACGGCTGTGCAGATGCTCGAGCATCTCGGCGAGAAGGACGCTGCCGTCAGGCTGATGTCGGCGGTGGAGAAGGTGTGTGCGGCCGGCATTCTCACGCCGGATGTCGGCGGCAAGGCGACGACCAAGGAGGTGACCGACGCAGTGATCGATGCGATCCACGGCTCCAATGTCTGACGCGTGCCCTTCTCCCGTACAATCTCGGCGTGTTGGGGGTTGCGCTTGCAATGAACGCTGCGGGGCGTATACAGCGCTTCCGCTGCGTCCGCGCATGCCAATCACATGCACGTCATAAAGACGCGACACAGGGGCTTAAGGAGAAAGGACTCACCATGCGTCGTCACCGTCGAGCCAAGATCGTCGCGACTGTCGGCCCCGCGAGCAATTCTCCGGAGATGCTGAAAGCGTTGTTCCTCGCCGGTGTCGATACGTTTCGCCTCAATTTCAGCCACGGCACGCAGGCCGATCACGCCAAGGTCCACGCCGCGATCCGCGCGCTGGAGAAGGACGTGCAGCGGCCGATCGGCATCCTGATGGATCTGCAGGGACCGAAGATCCGCGTCGGCACCTTGCGCGACAAGAAGATTCAGGTCGAAGCCGGCGAGACCATCCGCTTCGTGCTGAATGGCACTGAAGGCGACAAATCGTCGATTCCGTTGCCGCATCCGGAGATCTTTGCGGCGGTCGCCCCGGGTCACGACCTTCTGATCGATGACGGACGCGTGCGCGTGCGCGTCACCGGTCTCGGCAACGACTGGCTCGAGGCCAAGGTGATCGTCAGCGGAGCGATCTCGAATCACAAAGGCGTCAATCTGCCGGGCACGATCCTGGAGCTGTCGCCACTGACGGCGAAGGATCGCTCCGATCTTGCCTTCGGTCTTGATCTCGGCGTCGATTGGGTGGCGCTGTCTTTCGTGCAGAAACCGTCCGACGTGCTGGAGGCGAGAAGCCTGATCAACGGCCGCGCCGGCATCATGTCCAAGATCGAGAAGCCGGCGGCGCTGGATCGGATCGACGACATCATCCAGCTGTCGGATGCGATCATGGTCGCGCGCGGCGATCTCGGTGTCGAGATTCCCAACGAGGACGTGCCGGGCAAGCAGAAGGAGCTGGTGCGCGCCTGTCGGCTCGCGGTGAAGCCGGTGATCGTGGCGACGCAGATGCTGGACTCGATGGTGGCGACGCCGACGCCGACGCGCGCCGAAGTCTCCGACGTCGCGACCGCGATCTATGACGGCGCCGACGCGGTGATGCTGTCGGCGGAATCGGCCAGCGGGCAATATCCGCGCGAGGCGGTGGCGATGATGGACAGCATCATCAAGTCGACCGAGAAGCACAAGATGTACGCCTCGATCATCCAGGCGACGCAGCCCGACGAGGAGCAGACGCCGCCGCATGCGGTGGCGACCGCTGCGGCCGATCTCGCCTCCGCCATCCATGCCAAGGCGATCGTGGCCTATACGTCGAGCGGCACCTCGGCCTCGCGCGTCGCCCGCAAGCGGCCGAGCCTGCCGATTCTCGCGATCACGCCGAACGAGGACACCTCGCGGCGGATGTGCCTGTTGTGGGGCGCGCATAGCGTGCTGTCGCAGGACGTGCAGAGCTACGAGGAGATGGTCGAGCGCGCGACCTTCTTCGCCGTCCAGGAGGAGTTCGCCGACAAGGGCGATCTGCTGGTGGTCGTCGCCGGCATTCCGTTCGCGCAGGCCGGCACCACCAACAATTTGCGCGTCGTCACCGTGCCCAGATAGGAGGCAGCCGAATTCCCTTGATGCGCCGCCCGCCTGTCGCCTGATTGTCGCACCCCGCTGGTATCGCGGGATCGTGACGAGGACATCGCGAGTCGTCATAGGCGCGGTGTCCGTCGCGGTCCGGCAGGATGGGTTCTGCCGGTGTGACGTTCGTCATCGCCGTGTCATCAGGGACTGTTAGGTGGGCGCGCATGGGACTCGAGACTGCCGGTGAAGAAAGCCCGACGAAGCGCTTTCGGACGTTGTTCATCTCCGACGTACACCTCGGAGCCCGCGGCTCGCAGGCCAATCTCCTCGTCGATTTCCTGCGCCATCATGATGCCGATACGATCTATCTGGTCGGCGACATCATCGACGGCTGGGCGCTGAAATCGAGCTGGCACTGGCCGCAGTCGCACAACGACCTCGTGCAGAAGATGCTGCGCAAGGCGCGCAAGGGCGCCAAGGTGGTCTACATCCCCGGCAATCACGACGAGTTCCTACGTGGCTATTACGGCACGCATTTCGGCGGCATCGACGTCGTCGAGAACATCGTCCACACCGGGACGGACGGGAAGCGCTATCTCATCATTCACGGCGACATCTTCGATCTCGTCGTCCAGAACGCCCGCTGGCTCGCCCATCTCGGCGACAAGGCCTATGACTTCGCGATCCAGATGAACCGTCTGGTCAACTTCTTCCGCCGCATGCTCGGCGTGCCCTATTGGTCGCTGTCGCAATGGGCCAAGCAGAAGGTCAAGAACGCGGTGAACTACATCGGCGCGTTCGAGACGGCGCTGGCGGCCGAGGCGCGGCGGCATGGCGCCGACGGCGTGATCTGCGGCCACATCCATTGCGCCGTCATCCGCGACCAGGACGGCATCCGCTATATGAATTGCGGCGACTGGGTCGAGAGCTGCACGGCGCTGGTCGAGCATGAGGACGGCCGGTTCGAGATCCTGACCTGGACCGACCCGCAGCGGCAGCCGGCCCCGGTTCCGCAGCTGGCCGCCCGTGCCGCCTGAGAGCAGGCGACGCTGGCTCCCTTGCTTCGCGCCAATCGGGCGCGGTAAAATAAGGGCATGACAGCTCATGCTCCGATCCTGCCCGTGACCGCCGCCGACATCGACGCGGCGGCTCGGGTCCTCTCGCCGGTGGCGGTGCGAACCCCGCTGCTGCCCGCTCCCGTGCTCAGCGATCGGTTCAAGGCGAATGTGTTCGTCAAGCCGGAGGTGCTGCAGCGGACCGGCTCCTTCAAGTTCCGCGGCGCCTATAACAAGCTCGCATCGATCCCCGAAGCGGACCGCGGAAAAGGCGTCGTGGCGTTCTCCTCGGGCAATCATGCGCAGGGCGTCGCCCATGCCGCGACGCTCTTGGGCATGCACGCAACGATCGTGATGCCGTCGGATGCGCCGCTCGCCAAGCGCGAGCGTACCAAGGCCTTCGGCGCCGACGTCGTGCTCTACGACCGTGACCGCGAGGACCGCGAGGCGATCGCGCGCGACATCGCCGGCAAGCGCGGCTCGACGGTGGTGCCGCCTTATGACGATCCCTATGTGATCGCCGGGCAGGGCACCGTCGGCCGCGAGATCGCCGAGGATCTTTCGGCGCTCGGCCTGTCGCCCGATGTCGTCGTCGTCCCTGCCTCGGGAGGCGGCCTGCTGGCCGGCGTGTCGACGGCAGTGAAGGCGCGCTTTCCGCAGACGCAGATGATCGTCGCCGAGCCCAAGGGCTTCGACGATCACGCGCGCTCGCTCAGAGCCGGCCATCGCGAGGCCCATGATGCGAAGGGGCGCACGATCTGTGATGCGCTGATGGCGGCGATCCCTGGAGAGATCACGTTCGCCATCAACAGCAAGCTGCTGTCGGCCGCGGTCGAGGCCTCCGATGAGGAAGTCGGGCGCGCGGTCGGCTTCGCCTTCCGCGAGCTGAAGCTCGTCGTCGAGCCCGGCGGGTCGGTCGGGCTTGCGGCCTTGATGGCCGGCCGGCTGGACGTCGCGGGCAAGACGGTCGTGATCGTTCTGTCCGGCGGCAATGTCGACGCCGATCTCTACGCCCGGCTCATCGCCTGAGGATTGTGCTAGGCCTCAGCGGAAGCCGAGGCCACTCCGCGCAAATCCGCCTCCGCCCGGACGTGATCCGCTCTGCGCGAGGTGTGGTGTGCTGGGCCCGCGCGTCGCTCCGGGACCTCGTGCCACCACAGGACGCGACGCATTGAACCCCGGCTTGAACGGTCCGGAATTGCCGGGGAAGGGGCGTTTGACCTCGCGAGTCTCGAACGGGCGGCCGGGCGTGCGCTTCAGCGGATCGCGCTGGATCTTCGTCACAGCAGGCGGCATCGATGGCGGCGGGCTCTTGTCGCCCACCTTGCTCGGACCGACCGGCCGCGGGTCGACGACCTTGCCGGGCGCGGGATTGGTGATGGGCTTGCCGTTGGTGACGACTGTCGGCGGCAGCGTCTGGCGCGGCGGCAGATTGGTGATCGGATTGCCGTTCGGCAGTCGCGGCAGCGGGCCGGGGCGCGCCTGCATCTGATAGCCGCCGTTGAGGGGACGCGGCGTCATGTGCGGCGGCACCAGCAGCCGGCTCGGCTGCAGCAGCGGAATCGGGCGCGGCTGGACCTGCAGCCGCAGCGCGACCGGTGCATACGGACTGTCCGCATAGGTCTGGCTGAAGCTCTGATAGGCCGAAGGCGAGTTCGCCAGGACCGCCTCGTGCCAGGCTGCGGCCTGCACCAGGCCGGCGAGCAGGGCGCGGATGCGGTCGGCGAGCGGATCGCGCGGATACATCGCGACGAACTCGCGATAATATTGCGGACGGTTCTCAGACAGCACGTAGTCATAGGCCTGCCGCACCGACCGGCTGGGCAGGTCGGCGGCCATCTGCACCACGGGCGCCTTGTCGGCGGGGCGCGCGGCCGCGACCAGCGTATCGCCGAAGAAGGTGAAGTCGCTGGTCAGCGACGAGCTCTCCCACGGTGTCTGCCGTCCGTCCGTGCTCTGGTTCACCTGCAGGCGGACGCGCTTGAACAACTGCTCGATCGGCAGGTTCGGCTGTCGTGCCAGGTTCAGGAAGGCCTGCGTGTACGGGCTGTGCTCGCCGCGGCCGTCGAGGGCCTCCTCGCCCGGCGAGGTCGAATAGCCGACGATCGAGCCGTTCGGCGCGTCGACGATGGCGAGGCCGCGGCCGGCGTCATTGATGGAAGGGAAAGGATTGTTGCGGCAGGCATCGAGCACCACGATGCGCATGCGGCTCGGCACGGCTTCGAGCGTGGCCATCAGATCGACCAGCCTGACGGTGCTCGTCGTCAGATCCGACGGCGCAGAGATGCGGGCATCGATCGGGATCAGGTAGTTCTCGCCGGCGAGCTGAACGCCATGGCCGGCGTAGTACACCATCGCGACGGCGTTCGGTCCGTGGGCTGCGACGCGGCTGGAGAAGTCCTGGACCACCTTGAGCATCTCGTTCTGCGTCAGGTCGGTGGCCGTGATCACTTCGAAGCCGGCCGAATTCAGCAGCTTGGACACGGCATGCGCATCGTTGTCCGGATTCTCGAGGGGAGGTGCGTTCTGATAGCTCCCGTTGCCGATCACGAGCGCAACGCGCGGCTCGGGCCCTTGCTGCGCCGGCGCGGCTTGCGTGTCGGCTGACGTCGAAGGGGGTGGCGCCAGAGCGCGGGGCGGCGTCTGCAGGCTGTCGAGTTCGCTGTTGGCCGCGAAAGCCGAGCCGAGGCTCGCGCAGGCCAAGAAGCCCAACAGGGCGAACGACAGCAGGGATCTCCAACGAAACCTGGGAGCGCGGAATTTCGGAACGGGCACGGCGTTCTCCTCGAGCATGCGCAAGGCGGATGACTTGAGGAGCAGGTTAGGGGGATCATGGGCGGGCGTACGTGACCCGCATCACCTCGACACGGCAGCGAAGCCGGCGTCGCCACGAGATCAGCGAACGCTGCTGACCGACGACTTTCGAGCTTACGAGAAGAACGCGATCTTCTCAGGCTGCGTCATGCGCCGGATCGGCGCCAGCGGATCGTTCGCCGGCACCTGCGGGCGCTGCAGAAGGCCGTTCGACAGCAGCGTCGATCCGAGCGATGGCTCGTAGGCGGGCTTCGGCATGGCGAAGGCGGTCGTGCTCGGCGCCGCGACGGTCGCCGTCGCGGCCGGCGGGCTCGGCATGAGCTCGGCAGGCGGCAGCGCTTGCGGGGGCTGGGGAGCCACGGCCATTGCCGCGGCCACGGCCGCCAGGGTCTCGACGGCAATCGACTCCGGGAGCGGTACCGGATCGGGCTCGCTGGGAGCCGGAGGCGGTGCCATCGGCGGAGCCATGGCCACGGGCGGAGCGACCGGAGCCGGAGGGGCCTTGGCGACAGGGACTTCGGCCGTGGTCAGTGCGAGCTCAGGTTCGGACGGCGCGGGCTCGCTGAAGCTGGCAACGATGTCGTCGTCGACCGAGGTCGGCTCCTCGATATCGAACCCGAGGGTGCGCGCGCGGCTGAACTCCTCGTCCTCGATCGGATCGGGCGCGCCCATCTCCGCCGCGACCAGCTCCAGGATCGCCTCGTCCTGCGCCGCCGCGGCTGCCGCATTCTCGGCTTCGACGAGGGTCTGCTGCTCGATCTCGACCAGGGCCTCCGCAACGGACGGCTCGGCCACCATCTCGAGCGGCGTGCTGGGGTTCACTGGCATGGCGTCGGCAGAGATCTCGGCCGCCGTCGTCTCGTTGGCCACCGTCAGCTCTGCAACGATGACGCTGGCCGACCCGGAGGATGTCTCGATCGCCTCGATCGCGGCCACGGCAGCGACCAGCGGGCTATTCGACGCAAACGCTGGCTGGAGGTCCGGCTCGGGTGCCGGCTGCGGCTCTCCTTCAGGATCCAGATCTTGTGCCGGCGGCGCCTCCGTCATCGGTGCGACACTCGTGGGGGCCGCAGCCTCTGTCGCATGGTCGCCCACAGAGGACGTCGGTGCTTGCCCCTCGTCCAGCTGCTTCAGCCGGCTCTTGATGATCTCGAACGCTGCGAGCAGCGCGGCCTTGGGGTCTGCGCTCGCGAGCTGGTCACACGCGGCCTCGATCGAGACCACCTGCGAGTCTATCAGGTCGCAGATCCGGGAGTCGGCGCCGATCTCGCGCCAGCGCCAGGAAATCTCCTTGATGATCCGGGTGCCCTTGCGCACCGGCGCGAGGTTCTGCTCGAGGGCCAGGCCGTCGACCGCAGATGCCGCAGCGACCGCAGCATCCTCGACCGCCGCGCGGATCACGGCCAGCGCTTCGGGTAGCGCCCGGCTGTCGGCCTGATCGAGCTCCTGCTGCTGCTGGCGCTGCGAGGCCAGCGCATGCTCGATACGCGCCACGGCGTCGAGCACCATGCTGGTGTCGGCATTGCGGTTGCGCTTGGCATACTCGCCCAGGAACCAGCGGCCTCGCGCGGTCTCCATGAAGGCGTCGCGGATCGCCTCGTAATCGGCCTCGTTCGGCTGAGCCGCGCGGGCGGAAATCGGCGAAAGGGCGAACACTTCATCGACCATGGCAAACCCATCGCGCAAATTGCTGCGCGTTGGCATAACGATCACCATGATATTGATCGAATCGCAATTGAATTGATGCCACTGTCCCGACAAATCTCCACCACATCGCCGGTATTGTCGCGTCGATTCGCGGGGAGGTTGGGGCTGTTCTATGGCGCCGTCTTCGCGCTGTCCGGGACGCATCTGCCGTTCTTTCCCGTGTGGCTACGGGCCATCGGAGTTGATGCCGCATGGATCGGCATCATCATCGCGGTTCCGGCCGTCACGCGTTTCACCGTCTTGCCGCTGATCACCTCGCTCGCGGAACGTCGCCAGGCCTTGCGGGGGGCGTTGCGGCTGACGACGTTCGCAACCGCGTCCGGCTTTACCGTTCTCGGTCTTCAGCATCAGCCGTGGCTCGTGCTTCTCGTCTATGTCGGACTCTGCAGTCTGTGGACGCCGGTCGTGCCGCTGACGGACGCCTATGCGCTACGCGGGGTGATGAGCTATGGCCTGAACTACGGCAGACTGCGGCTTTGGGGATCGGCCGCCTTCATCGTCGGCACGCTGCTGTGCGGCGGCCTGGCCGACGTCGTTCCAGCGCCACAGCTGATCTGGATCATCGTCGCGCTGGCGCTCTGCGGGGCCGCAAGCGGCCTGCTGCTGCAGCCGCTGCCGCCATTGCCGCGCAGCACGGGTCCGGCTCAGGATGGCCGCAGCCTGCTCGGCAGTCCGCGCTTCCTGTGCATCATCGCCGCCTCGGCGCTGATCCAGGGCAGCCACGCCGCCTACTACACGTTCTCAGCCATCGAGTGGAAGGCGCAGGGGCTCAGCGGGCTCACCATTGCCTGGCTATGGACCATGGGGGTGCTCGCCGAGATCATCTTATTCGCGCTGTCGCCGCGGTTCACGCTCTCGCCGGCCATTCTGGTCGTGATCGGGGCCGTCGCGGCGGTGTTGCGCTGGGTGCTGACGGCCCAGGAGCCGCACGCGGTGGGGCTCGCGGCCGTGCAGATCAGCCACGGCTTCACGTTCGGGCTGACGCTTGTCGGCACCATGGGGCTGCTGGTGCGCGAGGTGCCGGCGCATCTGACGGCGCGCGGGCAGGGCTATTATTCCGCTGCCAGCGGCGTGGTCGGCTCGGCCGCGTCGATCCTGTCGGGGCCGCTCTATGCGGCCTATGGACCTGGGGTCTACTACGCGATGGCCGCCATGGCCGGGCTCGGCGGCGCGCTGATGTGGCTCGGCCGCGCGCGTCTGTCGGCTCAGCCCCACAAGGCCTGATCGGGCGGATAGACCAAGCTGTCCTCGTAATACAGCCCGTGCGCGCAGTCCTCGGCGAGCAGCAGCGGCCCGTCGAGGTCGACATAGCGGGCGAGCGGCGTCAACAGCATTGCCGGCGCCATGGACAGCGATGTCCCGACCATGCAGCCGACCATGATGTCGAACCCGAGCGCGCGGGCAGCATCGGCCATCGCCAGCGCCTCGGTCAAGCCGCCGGTCTTGTCGAGCTTGATGTTCACGGCATCGTAGCGTCCGCGCAAGCCATCGAGCGAACTGCGGTCGTGCACGCTCTCGTCGGCGCACACCGCGAGCGGACGCGCCATCCTGGCAAGCGCGTCGTCCTTTCCGGCGGGGAGCGGCTGCTCGACGAGGGTGACCCCGGCCTCCGCACAGGCGGCGAGATTGGCTTCGAGATTGACCTCGGTCCAGGATTCATTGGCATCGACGATGAGTTGCGACTGCGGCGCGGCCGCACGCACCGCCGCGATGCGCGCCGGATCCCCGTCGCCACCGAGCTTGATCTTGAGCAGGGGCCGGTGCGCCGCCTTGGCTGCGGCACTGGCCATGACATCCGGTGCGGCGAGCGAGATCGTGTAGGCGGTCACGCAGGGCTCCGGCGCGCGGCGGCCGAGCAGGTCCCAGATCCGCCGGCCGCTGCGCTTGGCCGCGAGATCGAGCAGCGCGCAATCCAGCGCATTGCGAGCAGCCCCCGGCGGCATCGCCGTCTGCAGCGCGTCGCGATCGAGGCCCGTGGCGATCGCATCGCGCATCGCGAGCAGGGCGGCCAGCGCCCCGTCGGGCGACTCGCCGTAGCGCGGGTAGGGCACGCATTCGCCGCGACCAACGATGTCGCCATATCTGAGCTCCGCGATCACCGTCACGGCTTCGGTCTTGGCACCGCGGCTGATCGTGAAGCTGCCTGAGATCGGCCAGTGGCCGATATGGGCGTCCAGTATTGGAAAACCGCTGGAAGTCATTTGAAAGTCTAACGCTTTGTGAACCGGATTGCGGCGCATGGGACTTGCGCGACGGAAGCGACTATGGCTGTTGATAGGGGTCTCCGGCAAGGTGGTGGCGACGCGGTGGGATTTTTCTCGTCAAGGGGCGCGGACCAGAAGCTCCGAGGTTGGTCGTCGTGAACGGCAGCCCTGATCTGCAACGCAGCGCTGACGGCAATGCGCTGGCGCTGCGTGCGACCGGCGCCTGGACCGCGCCCTTCGCGCCGGCGCTCGAACGCCTGGTCGCCGATGCCGAGAAGCTCGCCGGAAAAGCCGGCAACGTGTCGATCGACGTGTCGCAGGTCTCGAAGCTCGACACTTTTGGCGCCTGGCTGATCGAGCGGCTGCGCCGCAGCTTCACGACGGGAACCGTGGAGGCGCGGATCGACGGCCTGTCGGCCAACTATGCGAGCCTGGTCGATGAAGTCCGCCGCGTCAGCCTCGCCCCCGGTGACGATGCGATCAACGTGACCATCACCGGCATGCTCGGGCAGATCGGCCGCAGCGTCGCCGGCATCGTCGGCACGGTGGCCGCGCTGATCGACATGCTCGGTGCCGTGATCGTCGCCAGCGGCCGTGTGCTCATCCATCCGCGCAGCTTCCGCCTGACCTCGACCATCCATCATCTCGAGCAGGTGTGCTGGCGCGCGGTGCCGATCATCGTGCTGATCACCTTCCTGATCGGCTGCATCATCGCCCAGCAGGGCATCTTTCATTTCCGCAGGTTCGGCGCCGACATCTTCGTCGTCGACATGCTCGGCGTGCTGGTGCTGCGCGAGATCGGCGTGCTGCTGGTCGCGATCATGATCGCCGGCCGATCGGGCAGCGCCTACACGGCCGAGCTCGGCTCGATGAAGATGCGCGAGGAGATCGACGCGCTCAGGACCATGGGCTTCGACCCGATCGAGGTGCTGATCCTGCCGCGCATGCTGGCGCTGGTGATCGCGCTGCCGATCCTGTCCTTCCTCGGCGACATCGCGGCGCTGTATGGCGGCGGGCTGGTGGCATGGTTTTATGGCGGCGTCGATCCCGAGGCCTTCCTGTTGCGGCTGCGCGATGCGATCTCGATCGATCATTTCACCGTCGGCCTGCTCAAGGCGCCCGTCATGGCGGCCGTCATCGGCATCGTCGCCTGCGTCGAGGGCCTTGCGGTGGAGGGCAGCGCGGAGTCGCTTGGGCGCCACACCACGTCGTCGGTCGTGAAGGGCATCTTCTTCGTGATCGTGATGGACGGCGTGTTCGCGATCTTCTTTGCTGCGGTCGGGATGTGAGCTGAGATGATCCAGGCCGTGTCCGATCCGATCATCCGCGTGCGCGACGTCACCGTGCAGTTCGGCAAGACGCGCGTGCTCGACGGCCTCGATCTCGACGTCAAGCGCGGCGAGATCCTCGGCTTCGTCGGTCCGTCCGGTGCCGGCAAGTCGGTGCTGACGCGCACCATCATCGGTCTCGTGCCGAAGCTGTCGGGCAACATCGAGGTCTTCGGCGTCGATCTCGACGCCGCCGACCGCGCCGGCCGCCGCGCCGTCGAACGGCGCTGGGGTGTGCTGTTCCAGCAGGGCGCTTTGTTCTCCTCGCTGACGGTGCGGCAGAACATTCAGTTTCCGGTGCGGGAGTATCTGAAGGTCTCGCAGCGGCTGCTCGACGAGATCATGGTCGCCAAGCTGGTGATGGTCGGATTGCGGCCGGATGTTGCGGATCGTTTCCCGAGCGAGCTCTCCGGCGGCATGATCAAGCGCGTCGCATTGGCGCGCGCGCTCGCGCTCGATCCGGAGCTGGTGTTTCTCGATGAGCCGACCTCCGGGCTGGACCCGATCGGCGCCGGCGATTTCGATGAGCTGGTGCGCACCTTGCAGCGGACTTTGGGGCTGACGGTTTTCATGGTAACTCATGATCTCGACAGCCTGTACACGGCCTGCGACCGCATCGCCGTGCTCGGCAACGGCAAGATCATTGCCGCGGGATCGATGGCCGACATGCAGGCTTCGGAGCATCCCTGGCTCCGGCAGTATTTCCACGGCAAACGTGCCCGCGCCGTGATGGGGTAGCATCAAGCGCCCCGGGGGACGGATTTTTGTGAGCGGGAGTGGGGACTCCTGCGACAAAGTTGATGGGGTGGGTGCCGCAGTCCGGCGCCAACCGAGAGCGCACCGAAGCGGCCGGATTATCGGCCGCAAAGTGCCGGTACCGGAGTTGGTAATGGAAACGCGGGCGAATTACGTCCTGATCGGATCGTTCACGCTGGCCGTGCTTGCCGCGGCGGTCGGGTTCGTCCTGTGGTTCCAGAGCCTGCACACCACCAAGCAGCGCAGCCCGTTGCGGGTGGTGTTCGAGGGGCCGGCCGCGGGTCTGCGCAACGGCGGCAGCGTCAACTTCAACGGTATCCGGGTCGGCGAGGTCATCTCGGTCAAGCTCGACAATCCGCGCCGCGTGGTGGCGCTGGCGATGGTCGAGAACAACGCGCCGATCCGCAAGGACACCCTGGTCGGCCTGGAATTCCAGGGCCTCACCGGCGTCGCCGCGATCTCGCTGAAGGGTGGCGAGGAGGCCGCGCCGCCGCCGCCGCTCGACGAGGATGGTGTGCCGCTGCTGCGCGCCGACCCGACCCGGCTGCAGGACGTCACCGAGGCGATCCGCGCGACCTTGCAGAACATCAACAAGGTGGTGGCCGACAACCAGGAGGCCGTGAAGAGCTCGATCAAGAATCTCGAGGTCTTCACCCAGTCGCTCGCCCGCAACTCCGAGCGCATCGATGGCGTCATGAGCCGGGTCGACGGCATCATGGGCAAAGCGGATACGTTGATGCTTGGGCTCAACACGCTGGCCGGCGGCAAGGACGGCGGCGAGCTGTTCCTGACCGTGAAGTCGATCCGCGAGCTCGCCGAAGACTTCGACAAGCGCTCCGGCGCGCTGATGGCCGACGGCCGGCGGACCTTGTCCGACATCAGCCGCGCGGTGAACAATTTCGACCGCAACCCCACCCGCGTCCTGTTCGGCGCCAGCAGCTCGACCTCCAGCCCGAGCAACGCCCAGGCCTCGCAGCCGGCACCCGCCGCACCGGCCAGCAGCGGCCGGCGGTGAGGGATTCGCGACGAGCGAATGGGAAGTGGCGAATAGGCGCGTGAGCCTTGTCGCCGCGCCCGTGGCCGTTGGCATGCTGGAGGTTTGCCCGCTCTGACGTCGACCAGCGGCGGTATCTTGCGCGGCAGCCACGCTCTCATCAAGCAGCCCGGCGCACGTTTGCACTTCCCCAGTGCGCAGTTCGGAGGTGAGCCCCACTGTCACCCTCCCCTGGAGG
>NZ_CAFI01000087.1 GCF_000239775.1 Bradyrhizobium sp. ORS 375 | reverse complement strand
TACAGGTCTCTCCACAAACACTCCCCGTGCGGCTGCCCCTCACCCCAGCCCTCTCCCCGTAAGGACGGGGAGAGGGAGAAGACCGCCACCTGGACGAAAGCTGTCGCCTCCCCGCTACAGGTCGTGAGGCATCCCGATCTCCCCACGTCATTGCGAGCGAAGCGAAGCAATCCAGGGTCCCGCGATAACTCTGGATTGCTTCGCTTCGCTCGCAATGACGGACGTATGCAGCGATTGCGCTTATCATGACCACCCTCGACACCGGCCTCACTCTCATCCGCACCGCCTCGCGGCGAGTGTCGCGCGCCAACAGCATCGTCGGCAATGCCTTCAAGGGCTGGATGCCGACCGGCCTCTATGCGCGCGCGCTGCTGATCATGATCGTGCCGATGGTGATCCTGCAGACCGTGGTCGCCGGCGTGTTCATGGAGCGGCACTGGAACACGGTGACGCGGCGGCTGTCCGCGGCCGTCGTGCAGGATGTCGCGGCGCTGATCGACATCTACAAGGGCTATCCGCAGGACAAGGACCGCACCATGCTGCGCCGGATCGCGCAGCAGCGGCTCAACCTCGTCGTCGACTTCCTCCCTGCCGGCGACATGCCGCCGCCCGGTCCCAAGCCGTTCTTCAATTTGCTCGACCAGTCGCTGTCGAGCCAGATCGGCCGCCAGATCAGCCGGCCCTATTGGATCGATACGGTTGGCCGCTCCAACCTGGTCGAGATCCGCATCGCGCTCGACGATGCCGTGATGCGCGTGTTCGCCCAGCGCGGCGCGGCCTATGCGTCGAACACCGACATCTTCCTGTTCTGGATGGTCGGCACGTCGTCGATCCTGCTGATCGTCTCGGTGCTGTTCCTGCGCAACCAGATCAAGCCGATCCTGCGGCTTGCGGACGCCGCCGAGAGTTTCGGCAAGGGCCGCGAGGTGCCGAACTTCCGGCCGCGCGGGGCGCGCGAGGTGCGGCGCGCCGCGCACGCCTTCCTCGAGATGAAGGCCCGCATCGAGCGCGCCATGGAGCAGCGCACCGCGATGCTGGCCGGCGTCAGCCACGACCTTCGCACTATCCTGACGCGCTTCAAGCTCGAGCTGGCGCTGCTCGGCGACAGCCCCGAGATCGACGCGATGCGCAAGGACGTCGACGAGATGTCGCACATGCTGGAAGACTATCTGGCGTTCGCGCGCGGCGACAATGGCGAGATCGCGCAGCCGACCGACATCTCCAACGCGCTGGAGGAGCTGCGCAGCGACGCCGAGCGCAACGGCCATTCCGCCACCGTGTCGTTCCACGGCCTGCCGGTAGTGACCGTGAAGCCGCAGGCGCTGAAGCGCTGCCTTGGCAACCTCGTCTCCAACGCCGCGCGCCATGCCGATGCGATCGCCATCACGGGCCATCGCGACCACCGTTACCTCACCATCACCGTCGACGATGACGGCCCGGGCATTCCCGCCGACATGCGCGAGGAGGTGTTCAAGCCGTTCCTGCGGCTCGACGACGCGCGCAACCAGGACGAAGGCGGCACCGGCCTTGGCCTCGCCATCGCCCGCGACATCGCGCGGTCGCATGGCGGCGACATCACGCTCGGCGACAGCCCGATGGGCGGCCTGCGCGCGAGCGTGCGGATTCCGGTGTAGTGCGCCGGCTCATTCCTGCGCGATCACGGCGTCGAGCCACGCGCAGTTCAGCGGCGGAACGCGCGGGTCCGGCACGCGGACGCCGCGTGCGGCGGCGGACAGGCGCATGTCGCGCATGCGCTTGCGCGGCTCATCCGGCAAATACAAGCGCTCGTGTCCCCACAATGACGGACCATCGAAGGTCTCGTGCGGCTGCCAGGTCGCTGGATCGATCACCCGGCCGCCCCAGCCATATTCAATGAAGAAGCCGGAGGGCGTGTTGACGTAGAACGAGGTCATGTGGTCGTTGGTGTGGCGCCCCAGCGTGTAGGCCACGCGCCCGTCCTCGAGCTGCGCCAGATCGTAGCCCTGGCCGACATCGTCGAGGCTGCCGAGCTCCACCATGAAATGATGCAGCGTGCGGCGGCCGGAGCCGACCATCGCAAAACTGTGGTGGCGGCCGTTGACGTGGAAGAAATACAGCTTGTACGGCGTCAGGCCGAAATCGGACACCTGGAAGCCGAGCAGGTCGCGATAGAACGTCAGCAGCGGCTCGACCTCCTCGACGTTGAGCACGACATGTCCCATGCCGAGCGGCCCGGTGCGAAAGCCGGAGATCGGACGTCCCGGTCTGAACGGATCGGGGGCGAGCGCTGCGCCCCAAAACACCTCGAGGGTATGGCCGGCCGGATCCTGAAAGGAAATCAGCTCGGTGACATGACGCTCGTCGGCCAGCGCCTGCGAACCGCTGACGACCTTCACGCCATTGTTCTCGAGCCGGCCCGCCAGGCGTGCGAGCGCGGCAGCGTCGCCGACCTCCCAGCCCATGACGGCGAGCCCGTCATCGCCGCTGCCGTCGACGATCAGCCGCTGCTTGCGGTCGTCCATGCGATAGGCCTGCATCCCGGCCGCACGATCGATGCGTTGCATGCCGAGCAGCTCGGTCGCCATCCCCCCCCACTGCTCAGCCTGCGACGACTTGATGCCGATGTAGCCGAGCGCCGTGATTTCCATGACGTGTTCTCCCGAAAGGCGCGGGCCGAATTTCGTATCAGCTCCGCGCGGTCCTGCAGTAGACTGCCGCCCCTGCATCCGGCTCGCGTTCTCAGGACGGTATCGGCGGACGCAAACGAAGACCAGGGAGGATTTTCCAGGTGTCCAAGCAACGGACGCGAGCTCCGCAAGCCCGTCCTGCGGAGGGTGTCCGCGCCTTCAAGCGCGGCCTCGACGTGCTGCGCGCGGTCAACCGGTCCGGCGGCATTCGCGCCGGCGACGTCGCCCGCCAGCTCGATCTGCCGCGGCCCACGGTCTATCGCCTGCTCGAAACCCTGGAGGAGCTCGGCTATGTCGCACGCAGCGCCAGCGATGACCGCTTCCGGGTGACACGCCACGCCCTGAGCCTCGGCGACGGCTATGATCCCGGGATTGTCATCTGCCAGGCCGCCGCGCCCTATCTCGCCGAGCTCAGCCGCACCCTGGTCTGGCCCGTCGATCTATCGACCTATGAGAACGGCGCGATGGTCATCCAGGAAACCACGCATGCGCGCAGCCCGCTCTCGATCGATCGCAGCATGATCGGCAAGCGCCTGCCGATGCTGCAGACCTCGGCCGGCCGGGCCTATCTTGCAGCCTGTCCGGCCGCGGAGCGCGACCTCATCATCAACCATCTCCGACGCATCGAGAATGCCGAGGACGTTCCCTTCCTGGCGCCCGAGCGGCTGCAGCGCATGATGAGTGAAACGGCCCAGCGTGGCTATGCGATCCGGGACGAGGGCGAGTTCAATCCGAAGACGTCGTCGATCGCGGTGCCGATCGTGCGCGACGACGTCGTGTTCGGCTGCATCTCGATCATCTGGATCCGCTCCGCCATGACCCTGGAGGAAGCTGTCACCCAGTACGCGGCGCCCCTGCGCGATACCGCAGCCGCCATTCCCGTCTAACGTTAAACGTCCGCTGGGCGGACAGTTCGTGACCGCGCCTTGAAGCTGCGAGGCGGTTGCGGATCAGATGCGGCCATGAGCACCACGGCCGCACACTCTCCACACTTCGACGTCGTCATCGTCGGTCGCGGGCCGGTCGGCTCGACGCTCGCCAATCTGCTCGGCCTATGCGGCCTCCGCACCCTGGTGCTGGAGCGCGAAGCCAAGACCTATCACTTGCCGCGCGCGGTGCATTTCGACGACGAATGCATGCGCGTGTTCCAGACCATCGGCCTGGCGGAAGCCATGCTGCCCCACCTCACTTTGAGTCCGGGGATGCGCTTCGTCGATGCCGAGGGACGGTTGCTGCTCGACTGGCCGCGCACGCGCGAGCCGACGGCAATGGGCTGGAATCTGAGCTACCGTTTTCACCAGCCCGATCTCGAAGCCGTGCTCAACGACGGCCTGGAGCGCTGGCCTCACGTCGAGCTGCGCACGCGCTGCGATGTGTTCGCCCTGGAGCAGGACCAGGACGGCGCCCGCGTGCGCTATGAGGATCTCGCCACCGGCCAGCTCGTCGACGTCCCCTGCGCCTATGTGGTCGGCTGCGACGGGGCGCGCTCGCTCGTGCGCCGCTTCATCGGCTCGGCGCTCGACGATCTCGGCTTTCACGAGCGCTGGCTGGTCTGTGACGTGCTGCTAAGAGACGAACGGCCGGACCTCGGCGATTTCAGCGTGCAGCACTGCAACCCACAGCGTCCCGCGACCTACATTCGCGGCACCGGCAACCGCCGACGCTGGGAGATCACGGTTCATCCCGACGAGGATGCCGCTGAGATCACCCGGCCCGCGCGCGTGTGGGAGCTGCTCTCGCCCTGGCTCCATCCCGGAGAGGCCGAGATCGAACGCGCCGCCGTCTACACGTTCCACTCCGCGGTGGCGCAGCAATGGCGTAGCGGACGGTTGCTGCTCGCAGGCGATTCTGCGCATCAGACCCCGCCGTTCCTCGGCCAGGGCATGTGCGCCGGCATCCGCGATGCAGCCAATCTCGCCTGGAAGCTCGCCCATGTGACGACCGGCAAGGCAACGCCGAATCTGCTCGACACCTATCAGAGCGAGCGCGACCCGCATGTGCGCGAGTTCATCGAGCTCGCGATCCGGCTCGGCGGTCTCATCAACACCAAGGCCGTCGACGCGGCGCTCGCGACCGGCACGGCCCAGGGCGACGGACAGCTCAAGCTCGACGTGCAGAAGCCGCTGCTCGGCCCGGGTCTGGCCTGCGGCGACCGCGGCCTGACGGGAAGACTGGCACCGCAATTCCGCAGCCGCGATCACGGCCGCAGCGACGATCGGGTCGGCTATCGCTTCGCGCTGCTGTGCCGGTCGGGACTCGGCGCCGCGCTCATCGAGCAGCATCACGCCGATCTGTCGGCAGCCGACGTCGCGATCATGTGCGGCGAGGAAGCTGCCGGCCTCGATGCTTGGCTCGATCAACACGGCCTCAACGCCGTGCTGATGCGCCCGGACCGCTACATCCTCGGTGCTTTCCGCAACGACAAAGATCCCGCGGCGCTGTTGTCCGGCCTCGCCTGCCTCGCGCCGCTGCCGGGGGCCGCCTGATCGTTTCCGTTTGTCCTGAAAGGGTTCACATATGAAGCTGGTTTCCTTTGTCATAGACGGGCGCGCAGGCTACGGCGCGGTGAAGGGCGACGGTGTCGTCGACCTCGGCCGGCGGCTACCCGCGAAGAGCCTGCGCGCGCTGCTGGAAGCGGGCGGGCTCGGCGATGCCGCTGGGCTGCTCGCCTCCGAACAGGCCGATTATCCGCTCGATGCGATCGCCTTTGCGCCCGTCATTCCCGATCCCGGCAAAATCATCTGCGTCGGCCTGAACTATCGCGACCACGTCGCCGAGACCGGGCGGACCGTCACCGAGAAACCCGCGCTGTTCGCTCGCTTTCCGACCAGCCAGGTCGGCCACCTGCAGCCGATCATTCGCCCTGCTGTCTCCGACCATTTCGACTACGAGGGCGAGCTGGCGCTGGTGATCGGCAAGGCTGGCCGGCATGTCCGGCGCGAGGACGCGCTCACCTACATCGCCGGCTATTCCTGCTACAATGAAGGCAGCATCCGCGACTGGCAGCGTCACACCTCGCAATTCCTGTCGGGCAAGACCTTCGACAAGTCCGGCGCCTTCGGTCCCTGGCTGGTCACTGCCGACGAAATCCCCGACCCGTCCAGGCTGACGCTGCAGACCCGCCTCAATGGCGAGACCGTGCAGCGGACCACCACGGATCTGCTCATCACCGACGTGCCCGACCTGATCGTCTACTGCTCGACGATCATGACCTTGCTGCCGGGCGACGTGATCGTCACCGGCACGCCGGGAGGCGTCGGCTTCAAGCGCAGCCCGCCTCTGTTCATGAAGCCCGGCGATACGGTCGAGGTCGAGATCTCCGGCATCGGCGTGCTGCGCAATCCCGTGACCGCCGAAGCGGCAGCCTGACGTCTACGCCTCGCGGAGAGCCGCGCGGCGCATCAACCAAACACGACATAACAAACAAAATCGTTGAATCCGGGGAGGATCATCATGTCGCGCCGTCTCACATCCGGCATCGCCGGGTTGTTGCTGCTTGCAGGCTCATCCGCGCAGGCGGACATCAAAGGACAAGCCATTCGTATCGGTGTGCTCACCGACATGACAGGCGTCTTCGCGACGGCGATGGGGCCGGGATCAGTGGAGGCGGCGCGAATGGCCGCGGACGAATTCGGCGGCAAGATCAACGGCCGGCCGATCGAGATCCTGCAGGCCGATCATCAGAACAAGCCGGACATCGCGGTCTCGATCGCCCGGCGCTGGTTCGAGCAGGACGGCGTGCAGGCGATCGCCGACGGCGGCAGCTCTGGCGCGGCACTTGGCGTGCAGGAGCTGGTGCGCAGCAACGGGAGGATCTTCCTGATCTCGGGGGCCGGCGCCAATCAGCTGACCGACGAGGCGTGCGCGCCGACCTCGGTGCAATGGACGCACGACGCCTATTCGACCGCGACCGCCGTCGTGTCGGGCATCATGCAGACCAGCAAGGAGCCGTGGTTCTTCATCACCGGCGACTACGCGTTCGGCCATTCCGTCGAGGCCACCGCGCGCGCCCGCATCGCGCAACTCGGCGGCACGGTCGCCGGCAGCGTCAAGGCGCAGCTCGGCACGCCGGATTACGGCTCGTTCCTGCTGCAGGCCCAGGCGTCCGGCGCCAGGATCCTGGCGCTCAACGTCGCCGGCGACAACGCCACCGCGATCAAGCAGGCGGAGGAATTCGGACTTGCGGCCCAGGGCATGAAGATCGTGCCGATGTCGTTCCAGAACGTCGACATCGAGGCCATCGGCCTCAAGGCGACGCAGGGCGATCTCATCGTCACCAGCTTCTTCGAGGATGCCTCTCCCGCCGCGCGCCGCTTCTCCGACGCGTTCTACGCGCGCCGCAAGGCGATGCCGTCACAGATCCAGGCCGGCGTCTACTCGGCCGTGCGGCACTATCTGCAGGCGGTGAAGGATGCCGACAGCGATGACGGCGCAACGGTGATGGCGAAGATGAAGGCCACGCCGGTCTCGGACGCCTATGCGGAGCATGGCCAGATCCGCGAGGACCAGCGCATGGTGCACGACCTCTACCTCGTCCAGGTCAAGACCCCCGCCGAGTCGAAGGCACCCTGGGATTTCGTCAAGCTGGTGACGAAGATCGCCCCCGATCAGGCGTTTCGGCCACTCGACCGCAGCAAATGCAGCCTGGTCGGCAAGTGAGCGCGTAAGCGAGCACAATCTGGAAATTCCGCGCGCCGCGATCGTCAGGTCCAGGCGAGCGTTTCCTGAGAACCGGCGATTGTTTCCGGGCGAGCTTTCACCGTCCCCCCTTGGTGTCATTCCCCGCGCAGGCGGGGAATCCAGTACGCCGCGGCCTCTCGGTCGATCACTGCCGTCTCTGGAATACTGGATCGTCGCCTTCGCGGACGATGACAGCCGGGTCCACATGATCCATGCGTCAGGCCTTGGGAAACGGTGGTCTAGTGGTCCCAACCGTCCTGCGTGGCGAAGTGCCGAAGGGGGTGGCCGTTACTGCTTCACACCCGGAATCAGGTTCTTCAGCTTGTTCATGTCCTTGACGTTCATCTTCATGCCGCCGGGCATGACGATGTCGCCGGGCTTCTGGTCGGCCTTGCAGGCGCCGAGCCATTTGGCCTCGATCGTCATCGCGGTGTCCTTGGCGGCCGCGCCTGCGCCGCCCTGGACCTTCGACGTCGTCTTCACCGTGTAGGCCGAGTTGAAGTCGCCGGTGATCTCGGCATGCGAGGTCGTGCTCATGCCGCCGAAGCTGCAGACGGAATCGCTGACATAGCCGGTCGCCGTCTTCTGGATGTCCTGCTTGGAACAGGCCTGCTGCGCCAGCGGCGAGGCCATGTTGTTCATGTCCTTGTCGGTGGTCTCGTCGGTGCAGTGCTGCATCGTCATCTCCGGCAGCTGGCCGCCGGACCGGATCATCTTGAGCTCCCACAGGCCAGCCTTGCGCACCGGCAGGTCGAGCGCGAAGGCAACGCCCGCCGTCCCGCCCAGAAGGCCGCAACAAAGAGCGAGGACGAGGCGGTGACGTGTCATGATGATGATCCGGCTTGATGTCGATCGGCGGACCGATGACGCCGAATCATGGCGTTAGTGTAGTCAGGCCTCGAACAGGTTCAGTACAGCGTCCGCAGCGGGCGCTGGGCCGAGCCGTAAGGCACCCAGCGGCAGGCGAACGAGACGTAGCCGCCGTAGTGGGGATCGACTGCGCGGAACTTGGCGACCTTGCCGTAGGACGCGCAATGGTCGACTGCGAGCTGGCGCGCATCGGTCGACTGGGCGAGCGAATAGGCGATGATGCCGCCAGTGTCGTTGCCCTTGAACGGCGGGACCACGTCCGCGCGGGCGGGCGCGCCGGCCAGCAGCATCCCCGCGGCCAGCAGGCCTGCCGTCCTCACCAATCCGACCTTCAGCATCCGCATTGCATTCTCCCAAAGCGCTTGCGCCATCCTAAAGGTCCTGTCCCGTCAAGAAAAGAACACCGGCCTTCGGTTAACAGGACTAATCGTGGAGTGTTGCCGCGTTGCACTTGACCTCCTGGAACAGGCGCGGCACGGTCCACGCTCCCGGATCAGCCTTTGCGGACGGCCCATGCGCGACTTCAGCACTGCTTTCAAGACATTCGGCACCGCCTGCGGTGCGTTGCTGGCTGCGCTCGTCGCGACCGCTCCGGCCCAGGCTGCCAACCCGCTCGAGATGAACTTCTGGCTGTCCGGCCCGAAATACGAAGGTCGCGTCGCCCCCTGCGAGGCGGCTATCCCGACCATCGTCAGCCGGTTCCAGGATAAGGAGAGCACGTTCTGGAATTCCTCGCTGACGATCACCGGTGTGGCCAACGTCCGTGAGATCGCCTTCCGCCCCTGGCAGTCCGACAACATTCCGCGCCGCTTCTGCACCGGCAGCGTGATGATCAGCGACGGCAAGGCGCGCACCTTGAACTACTCGATCATCGAGGATGGCGGCTTTGCCGGCTATGACCAGGGCGTGGAGTTCTGCGTCGTCGGCCTCGACCGCAACTGGGCGTTCAATCCGGCCTGCCGCGCCGCCAAGCCCTGATTCGGCGATCCGCTGGAGTCATCTCTGACGAACGGCTGCCTTCGGGCAGTCGTTTTTGTTCTTGAAATGTTCCCATGGCCTGCTAAGTTCCCGGCACCGTCCGGGGAGTTTGCCATGTTTGATTGCCTGCGCCGACCTGCCGTCCTGCTTGCTAGAACCGCCGTTTGTTTGGCCTTGCTGCTCGGTGCCCTGGCCGGCGCCCCAGCCGAGGCCCAAGACCGCCGGCAGAACGCGCCGGGCGCGTTCGACTTCTACGTGCTGTCGCTGTCGTGGTCGCCCTCGTTCTGCGCCGAGGCCGAGGAGCGTGGCGGCCGCGGCAGCCGGTCGCAGCAATGCAGCGGACGGCCCTACTCCTTCGTCGTGCACGGGCTGTGGCCGCAATACGAGACCGGCTATCCCGAATATTGCGAGCAGCCCTCGCCGCGACTGCCGCGCAACATCATGACCTCGATGCTCGACCTGATGCCGGCGCCCGGCTTGATCTACAACGAGTGGGACAAGCACGGCACCTGCTCCGGCCTGTCCGCCAAGGCCTATTTCGAGGCCATCCGCAAGGCGCGCGCCGCGATCAAGATCCCGCCGGAGTTTCTGGATCTGTCGCAGGCCAAGACGGTCGCGCCGGCCGCGATCGAGGACGCCTTCATCAAGGCCAATCCCAAGCTGACCAATTCGGCCATCGCGGTCACCTGCAACCGCACGCGGCTCAGCGAGGTGCGGATCTGCCTCTCCAAGGACCTCGAATTCCGCAACTGCGACGAGGTCGACCGCCAGGCCTGCCGCCGCGACGAGGTCAACATGCCGCCGGTGCGCGGCGGCTAGCTCTGCAGCGAGTCAGGCTGCGCGGTCGCAACCAGCGGGCGCGCAGGCGAATGACGGGGTACCCTTTCGGCGCGGAAGGGCGTAACTCGTGCAGCATGAACTACCGACACGCCTTCCACGCCGGCGGCTTTGCCGACGTCATCAAGCACATCGTGCTGACCCGCATCCTGGTCTATCTCCAGGAAAAGCCGGCGGCCTTCCGGGTCATCGACACCCACGCCGGCGCCGGCCTCTATGATCTCACCGGCGACGAGGCCACGCGCAGCGGCGAATTCCTCACCGGCATCGCGCGGCTGCTGCAGGCGCGTCTGTCCGACGAGGCCTATGCACTGCTGCAGCCATATCTGGACATCGTCCGGTCCTTCAATCCCAAGACGGAGCTCGTCGCCTATCCGGGCTCGCCGCTGATTGCGCGCGCGCTGCTGCGGCCGCAGGACCGCATGACCTTGTGCGAGCTGGCCCCAGTGCCGCGCAAGCAGCTGATCGATGTGTTGCGCCGCGACGCACAGGCGCGCGTCGTCGATCTCGACGGCTGGGTCGCCCTGCCCGCCTTCGTGCCGCCGAACGAGCGCCGCGGCGTCGTGCTGATCGATCCGGCCTTCGAGGCCAAGGATGAGTTCGAGCGTCTCGCCGACCGCTTTGCCGCAGCGTTCGCGAAGTGGACGACCGGTATCTACGTGCTCTGGTATCCGGCGAAGAGCCGTCGCGCGACCGAGCAACTCGCTGATCAGGTCGCGCATCTCGCAGCTGCGGCGAAGCCGCCGGGCAAGGTGCTGCGCGTGGAGTTCAGCGTCGCGCCGCAGATCGAAGGCGAGGCGCTGACCTCGACCGGACTGCTGATCGTCAATCCGCCCTGGACATTGCATGATGAGCTGAAGCTCATCCTGCAGGAACTGGTCAGACCGCTCGGCCAGGGCGGCCCTGCGCGCTTTCGCCTGGACATCCCCAAAGCTTGAAGCGGAAGTTCGTCGAAAAGCCGTAGTCAATTGGCGCGGAACCGTATTATTGTGTCTGACTGTAAGACTGGCTTTACGTTCCGCTTCCGCGAATGGTTGCGGCGGGGTGATCAAGGCCTAACAAGATCCGGCGATCCGGCGCGGCGAGCGCTGGACGTTAAGGTGGCCAACGCTTTCCGATCAAAGTGATGTCCGGTCGGACGCTGCGCAGGGCGCGCAGTGGAGGAAGCATTGCGGGGGAGGAGTTTCCCGATGGCCATGACTGGGACAGTCAAGTTCTTCAACGGTGAGCGCGGCTACGGCTTCATCAAGCCGGACGACGGTGGTCGCGACGTGTTCGTGCACATCACGGCGGTCGAGCGCGCCGGTCTGAAGGATCTGACCGAGGGACAGCGTATCAGCTTCGAGGTTGAGCCGGACAAGAAGGGCAAAGGCCCGAAAGCGGTGAACCTGGTCCTGTCGTCGTAGCCACGGCCCGCTCGACACGCTCGCGCCGCGCGAGTTGTTGCAGCGGGCATCGACGTCGATTCATCAGTCGAGAGCTGCCGGCAACGCGGCCGGTCGACGTGCAGAGCGATCGTTCGATCTGTGCGTAAGGGCTGCGTACCCGGACGCGCGTCCTGATGTTCGCTATTCGAGGGACAAAAAAATCCCGGCCGCGCGAGCGGCCGGGAGGTTGTCGTTTGACGTTTCTTCTTCCTATCCCGTCATGCCATCAGAAATGGAAGTTGATGCCTGCGCGGATCAATCCAGACCGATAGTCGTTCTTCGCCCCCGTGATCACGAAATTATTGCTGTCGAGATCGACATACAGATACTCGATCTTGGCGGACCAGTTCTGCGCCAGCCCGAACTCGGTGCCGACACCGAGCGTCCAGCCCACCGCGGTATGCGATTCCGAAACGCCGAAGGTCTCCGCCCGCAGACCGCCCAGCGCGAGACCGCCGGTGCCGTAGAACAGGATGTTGTTGAAGGCATAGCCGGCGCGGCCGCGCAGCGTGCCGAACCAGGGATTGGAGAACTTCCACGGCGCGAAGGTGTCATTGGCGCCGCTCAGATTGATGTCGCCCTCGATGCCGAACACCCAGGGGCTGCCGTTCTGCCAGTTGTAGCCCGCCGTCAGGCCGCCAACGAGTCCGGACGGCTTGGTCAGGCTGTTGCCCACCGTGCCCCATTCATAGCCCAGCGTGCCGCCAAGATAGGGGCCGGCCCAGCTATAGGCATTGAGAGGCTGGTTCACCGTATAGGGCGCGCGGCGCCCATAGCCGAGGTCGGCCGCCTGCGCCGACACCGATCCGACAGCCACAGCGCCCAAGCCCGCCGCAGCGGCAGCACCGACCAAGAACCTGTTCATCGCTCACTCCACGCCACTCGCCGTCACCATTCCTGAGCAAGCGCCGCGCGATCACGGCGCGGGCCGGCATGGTTACGGAACTCCGTCTCTTTTCGTGAGCATTTATCGAGAGTTTTAGGTTAAGCCGTTGTTAAGCCCGGTTAGCGGGCCATTAACGTGCTTAACGAAGCGTTACCGCCTTCCTGGTCTGCCCTGCCCTGTGCATGGCGTCAGCACATGCTGGCGGGACGGCGCCGCAGCGCTTAATTTGCAGGACATGACCACCCACAGCTCCGATCCACCCCAGGCGCCGACGCCCGCGAACCGGCGTGGCGCCGCAGCCGATCTGCCGCCCGAGGCCACCGACACGCCGGATCTCGATCCGGCCGCCGCGGCCGACGAGGACGATGACGGCCGCCTGCCGGAGCTGACGGAGGACGCGGAGCCGGTCGGCGAGGGCCCACTCGCGATCGGCCATGCCGCGATCGAGAACGCGGTGCGGCTGGCGCCGACCTCGCCCGGCGTCTACCGCATGCTCAACGCCGCCCACGACGTGCTCTATGTCGGCAAGGCCAAGAACGTCAAAAAGCGGCTGTCGTCCTACGCGCGCGCCAACGCGCCGCTGCCGGCGCGCATCCTGCGCATGATCGCGGCCACCGTGACCGTCGAGATCGTCTCGACGACGACGGAGACCGAGGCGCTGCTGCTCGAGGCGAACCTGATCAAGCAGCTCAAGCCGCGCTTCAACGTGCAGCTGCGCGACGACAAGTCGTTCCCCTACATCCTCATCACCGGCGACCATTGGGCGCCGCAGATCCTCAAGCACCGCGGCGCGCAGTCGCGTCCAGGGCGCTATTTCGGACCGTTCGCCTCGGCCGGCGCGGTCAACCGCACCATCACGGCGCTGCAGCGCGCCTTCCTGATCCGCTCCTGCACCGATTCGTTCTTCGAGAGCCGCACCCGCCCCTGCCTGCTGCACCAGATCCGGCGCTGCGCCGGCCCTTGCACCCAGGAGATCGACTTCCCCGGCTATACCGAGCTGGTGCGCGAGGCGACCGACTTCCTGTCCGGCCGCAGCCAGGCGGTGAAGGCGCTGCTCGCAAGCGAGATGGAGAAGGCCTCCACCGAGCTCGAATTCGAGACCGCCGCCGTGTATCGCGACCGTCTCGCCGCGCTGTCGGCGATCTCCTCGCAGCAGGGCATCAACCCGCGCACGGTCGAGGAAGCCGACGTGTTCGCCATCCATCAGGAGGGCGGCTTCTCCTGCGTCGAGGTGTTCTTCTTCCGCACCGGCCAGAACTGGGGCAACCGCGCCTATTTCCCGCGCGCCGAGAAGACGTTCACACCAGAGGAGGTGCTGTCCGCCTTCATCTCGCAATTCTACGACGACAAGCCGCCGCCGAAACTGATCCTGCTGTCGCATGAGATCGAGGAGGCCGAGCTGCTCGCCGAGGCGCTGTGCGTGAAGGCCGGCCACAAGGTCGAGGTGTCCTGCCCGAAGCGCGGCGAGAAGAAGGACCTCGTCACGCATGCGCTGACCAATGCGCGCGAGGCGCTCGGCCGCAAGCTCGCGGATACCGCGACGCAGAGCCGCCTGTTGGAGGCAATGACCGCGACGCTAGCACTGCCGCAGATCCCGAAGCGCATCGAGGTCTACGACAACAGCCACATCCAGGGCACCAACGCGGTCGGCGCGATGATCGTCGCCGGTCCCGACGGCTTCATGAAGAACCAGTACCGCAAGTTCAATATCAAGTCGGAGGGGCTGACGCCCGGCGACGACTACGCGATGATGAAGGAGGTGCTGCAGCGCCGCTTCAAGCGGCTGGTCGCGCCGTCTGAGAAGGACCTCGCGCGCGCGGCCAAGGAGGACGACGTGCCGCAATGGCCTGATCTCGTCATCATCGACGGCGGGCGCGGCCAGCTCAACGCTGTCCGCGAGATCTTCACCGAGCTCGGCGTCAGCAACGTCGCGCTGATGTCGGTCGCCAAGGGCCCGGATCGCGACGCCGGCCGCGAGACGCTGTTCATCCCGGAGCGCGAGGCGATCAAGCTCGAGCCACGCGATCCCGTGCTGTATTTCATCCAGCGCCTGCGCGACGAGGCGCATCGCTTCGTCATCGGCTCGCACCGCAAGCTGCGCAAGAAGGACATCCGCGAGGCCGGCCTGCAGGAGATCCCCGGCATCGGCCCGTCGCGCAAGCGCGCGCTGCTGCATCACTTCGGCACCCTGAAGGAAATCGAGCGCGCCTCGATCGCCGATCTCGGCAAGGTGCCGGGGGTGAGCGCGGAGAGCGCACGGAAGATTTTCGAGTACTTCCACAGCAACGCGAGTTGAGCGGACCGGCCGCACCTGTTTACGCGGCAGCTTGAGCCCGTCTTTTTCCATCGTCATTCCGGGGCGCGCGCAGCGCGAGCCCGGAATGACGTGGATGGGCCGGTGCCGGCTTCTCCCGATGCGGACGCAGAAATTATTTTACCCGGGCAAATTTATCCGATATACACCCGGATCAAAATCCGGAGCCCCATCATGACCCCCGACCAGCGCAAGGCGGCTGTGGCCGCCTACAAGGAGCGCAAGACTCCCGCCGGCATTTTCGCCGTGACCTGTGCCGCCACCGGCGCGCGCTGGATCGGCTGCGCGCCGGATCTCGAGAAGATCCAGAACCGTCTGTGGTTCACTCTGCGCCAGGGTGGCCACCGGCGCGGCGGGCTGCAGGCCGCCTGGGCCGCCCATGGCGAGGGCGCGTTCAGCCTGGAAGTGCTCGAGACCTTCGACGATGAGGCGCTGACCTATGTCCGCGACCGCGTGTTCGCGGAGCGGCAGGCGCACTGGTGCGCGGTCCATCAGGCCGAGGCGATCTGAGGCGGCCGCGCGTCGCGCTCCTGTCATTGCATCGCAATATCGTCGATCGGCCTCTCATCGCGCGGGGCCGATCAGAAGACTGGCGCCGCGGCGTGCCGTTGCTTAAGGAAGCGTTACCGCTCTCTTTGTCCCGGGCGGGAGAGTTCCTATCTCAGCAAGAGTTCGTTGCGATTCGCGTCATATCTGCGTCATCCTGCCCAGGCTGCCCGGCTCGGAGGTTGACGTTCGGACGGCGGCAGTATTGGTACACCGGATGAATATTGCGACCACACGCGTGCCCAGCAAGACGTCGACGTCCCTGCCGAACATCCTGACCTATACGCGCATCGCCGCGATACCGGTCGTGGTGGGTTGCATCTACGCGCAGTCGATCATGGACTATCCGCTATGGCTGCGCTGGGTCGCGGTCGCCGTGTTCATCGCCGCCGGCGTGACCGATTACCTCGACGGCTATTACGCCCGCATCTGGAACCAGCAATCGGCGTTCGGCCGGATGCTCGACCCGATCGCCGACAAGCTGCTGGTCGCCTCGTGCCTGCTGATGCTCGCCGCCGACAACAGCATCCATGGCTGGACCCTGTGGGCCGCGATCGTGATCCTGTGCCGCGAGATCCTGGTCTCGGGCCTGCGCGAATATCTCGCCGCGCTCCGCGTCAGCGTGCCCGTCACCAAGGTCGCGAAGTGGAAGACCACGATGCAGCTGATCGCGATCGGCTTCCTGCTCGCCGGTGAGGCCGGCGACCAGGTGGTTCCGGTGGTGACCATGATCGGCATCGTGCTGCTGTGGGCCTCGGCGATCTTCACGATCTACACCGGCTACGATTATTTCCGCGCCGGCATCCACCACCTCATCGAGGAAGACTCGCGATGAAGGTGAAGTATTTCGCCTGGGTGCGCGAGCGCATCGGCAAGGCCGAGGAGACCATCGAGCCACCGGCCGATGTCCGCACCGTGAGCGAGCTGATCGCCTGGCTGACCGCGCAGGGCGAAGGCTACGCCTATGCGTTCGAGAAGCCGAAGGTGATCCGCACCGCGATCGACCAGACCCACGTGCAGCCGGACACGGCGATATCAGGCGCCCGCGAGATCGCGTTCTTCCCGCCGATGACCGGCGGCTGAGGCGCGCCAGAAGACAACGGCCAGAAGAAAACCGCCATGACCGCGATCGTCACCGTCCGCGTGCAGCACGAGGATTTCGACACCGCCGCCGAGATCGCGGCGCTCGGCAAGGGACGCACCGACATCGGCGCGATCGTCAGCTTCTCCGGCCTGTGCCGCGGCAACGACCATGAGACGCCGATCTCGGCGCTGACGCTGGAGCATTATCCGGGGATGGCCGAGGCCGAGATCATGCGCCATGCCGAGCAGGCGATGGCGCGCTGGCCGCTGCAGGGCCTGACCGTGATCCACCGCTTCGGCCGCATCACGCCCGGCGAGAACATCGTGCTGGTGGTGACAGCGTCGAGCCACCGCCAGGCGGCATTCGAGGCGGCCGAGTTCCTGATGGACTATCTCAAAACCAACGCGCCGTTCTGGAAGCGCGAGGAAACCGAAGACGGCGGCAGCTGGGTCGAGGCCAAGAGCCACGACGATGCCGCCGCGGCGCGCTGGACGAAGTGATGGCAAAGACGACGAAGGCGGCAGCGCCGCGCAAGACGGCGGCTCCGAAGCTGCCGAAGGTCAATGCCGGCGAGCTCGTGACGCTGCTCGATTACCTGCGCTATGCGGTGAGCTGCTTCCAGAACGCCGATCTGGTGTTCGCGCACGGCACCACCGATCCGGTCTCGGAGGCCGCCTTCCTCATCGGCGAGGCGTTGCATCTGCGCCCCGATCAGTTCGAGAGTTTCGTCACCGCGCGGGTCACAGCCGCCGAGGGCAAGACAATCATTGACCTGATCACGGCGCGGATCACCACGCGCAAGCCGGCCGCCTATCTCGTCAACAAGGTCTACATGCGCGGCCTGCCGTTCTATGTCGACGAGCGCGTCATCGTGCCGCGCTCCTTCATCGGCGAGCTTCTGGAGACCCATTTCGGCGGCGCCGAGGCCGACGGCACGTCGCTGATCGACGATCCCCTGGCGGTCGACAGCGTGCTCGACCTCTGCACCGGCTCCGGGTGCCTCGCGATCCTCGCCAGCCGCCACTTCCCCAATGCCGTCATCGACGCGGTCGACATCTCCAAGGACGCGCTCGCGGTCGCAGCGAAGAACGTCGCCGAGTACGACGTCGGCGAGCGCATTTCGCTGCATCGCGGCGACCTGTTCGCGCCGCTGAGCCAGCGCCGCTACGACCTGATCATCACCAATCCGCCCTATGTCGATGCCGAGGGCATGGCCGGGCTGCCCCGGGAATGCCGCGCCGAGCCGCGGCTCGCCTTCGACGGCGGCGCCGACGGCCTCGACATCATCCACCGCATCCTCGCCGAGGCCCGCGACCACTTGACCGCCGAAGGCGGGCTGCTGTGCGAGGTCGGCCGCGACCGCCCGCAGATCGAGGCGGCCTATCCCGACCTGCCGCTGCTGTGGCTCGATACCGAGGACTCCGAGGGCGAGGTGTTCTGGATCACCGCGCGCGATCTGGTCTGACTTAACGCGGCGAAGGCGCTGCCACGAAATGACGCAGCGGACTTCCAATAAACGGCACAAACTGCTGCCGCTGTGCAGAATTCGCTCACCAGGGCAGCGCCAACGCCGGACCTTTGACATTTCCGTCGGCCCGCGAAACTGATAGCTTGGCGCCGGCCCGGATCATCGGCTGACCACGTCGGCGCGCGCATTCAGGCCCCTCACGCACGATCCGTTTCGGTCAGTGTCTGGCAATCGGTCTGCCACCTTTCCGGGTCATGCTGTCGCCGTCGCACAATCTGCCTTGAACGTCCGAAGAGGTCCCCATGCTGGACAAGAGCCCCCGCCCCGCCGTCACCGTCCCGAATGATCTTGCCGCGCATTGGATGCCGTTCACCGCGAACCGCGCCTTCAAGAAGAACCCGCGCATGCTCGCCGGCGCGAAGGACATGCACTACATCACCGTCGACGGCCGCAAGATCATCGACGCCGCCGCCGGCATGTGGTGCTGCAACGCCGGTCACGGCCGTAGCCAGATCGCGGAAGCCATCGGCCAGCAGGCCGCCGCGCTGGACTACGCGCCGCCGTTCCAGTTCGGCATTCCCCAAGCGTTCGAGCTGGCGAACCGCATCGCCGATCTCGCGCCCGCCGGCCTCGACCACGTGTTCTTCTGCAACTCCGGCTCGGAGGCCGCGGACACCGCGCTGAAGATGGCGCTTGCCTATCACCAGATCAACGGCCAGGGCAGCCGCACCCGCCTGATCGGCCGCGTCCGCGGCTATCACGGCGTCGGCTTCGGCGGCACCTCGGTCGGCGGCATCGTCAACAACCGCAAGATGTTCGGCACCCTGCTGACCGGCGTCGACCACATCCCCGCGACCTATGACCGCGAGAAGCAGGCCTTCACCAAGGGCGAGCCGGAGTACGGCGCGCATTTCGCCGAGGAGCTGGAGAACCTGGTCGCGCTGCACGGCGCCAACACCATCGCCGCCGTGATCGTCGAGCCGATGGCCGGCTCCACCGGCGTGATTCCGGCGCCGAAGGGCTATCTCAAGCGGCTGCGCGAGATCACCCAGAAGCATGGCATCCTCTTGATCTTCGACGAGGTCATCACCGGCTTCGGCCGTCTCGGCCATGCCTTCGCCGCCGAGCGCTACGGCGTGACGCCGGACCTCCTGACCTTCGCCAAGGGCGTCACCAATGGCGCCGCACCGATGGGCGGCGTGCTGGTGCGCGACACCATCCACGACGCCTTCATGAGCGGCCCGGAGCACATGGTCGAGTTCACCCATGGCTACACCTACTCGGCGCACCCGATCGCCTGCGCCGCCGGCCTCGCCACGCTCGACATCTACCGCGACGAGAAGCTGTTCGAGCACGCCAAGGCGATCGAGCCGAAATGGGCCGACGCCGTGATGTCGTTGAAGGGCCTGCCCAACGTCCTCGACATCCGCACCGTCGGTCTCACAGCCGGCATCGACCTCGCCCCGCTGCCCGACGCCGTCGGCAAGCGCGGCTACAGCGCGATGGAGCAGGCCTTCCACAACACCGACATGATGCTGCGCATCGCCGGCGACACCCTGGCCCTGACCCCGCCGCTCATCATCAACGAGGACCAGATCGGCGAGATCGTCGAGAAGGTCGGCAAGGTGATCAAGGCCGTGGCGTAAGCCGCGCGGCCATCGAGCTTTCACCAAATGGCGGCCCTCGCGGCCGCCATTTCCTTTTTTGTCGCGCATGCAAGGAACGTCATTCCGGGGCAGTCGTCATGCGCAGCAGCGAAGCAGCTGCGCATGACGACTGAAACCGGTATCTCGAGCTTGTTAGCAACGCGCAAGAGAACACCGAGATTCCGGGTTCAAGGCCTGCGGCCTTGCCCCGGAACGACGGCCGTCGAGGCGGATCGCTTTCGCCAACGACGCCTTCCCGCCGGAACCTTCGCAATTCCTCCACGTTCATGTCGCGAGCCGGCGGTTTACGCGGCGAATGAACGATCGGAGAACGCGCATGCTTGCACCGCCGGGAGAGCTGTTGCGATTGGGGCTCGAACAGAGGCTCAACCGTGTCAAGCGCGCCACCCAGTCCTACATGCGCGACCGCGCGCGGCAGGCGACGGGCACGGTGACGTCGTACGCCGTGGCCGCCGGGCTGTTCGCTGCGGCCGGCATCTTCCTGATCGCGGCCTGCATCGTCGGACTGACCGCGTTGTTCCGCTGGGTGGAAATGAAATACGGGCTGTTCCCCGCCTTTGCGGTGGTCGGCGGTCTGATGGTGGCGCTCGCGGTGATCTGCGCGGTCGTCGCAGCGGTCAAGCTGCGCAGCCCGACACCGCATTATCCATCGCTGTCGAGCCGCCTGCGGGTGGCGATCGCCGCGCCAGTGGCGCAGCAACCGGACAGCGACGAGATCGATCCGGATACGATTCCGCTGGCGCCATCGGCGTCGGCGACTCACGTCCGCACGCCGGGACGAATCAACGTGCCCGTCGGCGTTGCCGTGGCGGCGCTGCTGCTCGGCGTGGCCGCCTTGCGCCGGCGTCATCGTAACGCGTGACACCGCGAGCTGTGACGCCGGCATGACGGCGGCATCTCGCGTGTCGCCACCACAGCATTCCACGACCTATTTGAGCTGATCAGTTTTTCGGCGCCACATCCGCCGCGCGCCCATCGTGTCGAAATGTGTCGCGCATTTTCCTGCGCGCAGCCTCCGTTGTTCTACGGGAGGCGGACACTACGATTAAACTCCACCTCCACACGAAAACTTGCGTAAATGACACGCAGCGCGGAAATCATCCACGCTGTCCGGTATTTGAATCCTGCCGACTATCCTCGCGAATCAGCAGAAGTGCTAAGGTTGTGTTCGGTTGGGAGCGTCGCGCAGCATGATTCGTATCTCCACGATTTTCATTGCCATCTGTATGGTTCTGGTCGCGGCGTCGCTCGGCCTGATCCTGTATTCGATGGCCGGGATCAGTGGATCCGAATCGGCCATCGTATCGCTGGCTGCGCTGACCTTCCTCATCCTCTACAACGCGGTCTCGATGCGGCTGCGCGACCGCTCCGACGTCGGCAGCCAGATCGCCGATCTGTCGCGCGGCACTGCGGATCTTGCCCGCCAGGTCGCCGAGTTCGGTCGCCGGCTGTCGGCGATCGAGGGGCGCATGGTATCGTCGAGCTCGGTCAGCGCCGACCGGCTGCAGGGCGTGGTCGGCGAGATCAACGAGCTCGGCGGACTGATGAAGCAGCTCGCCGTCACCGTCGCCCAGCACGAGGACCTGATCGCCGCCATCCCGCAGCAGGCGGCGCCCGTCATTGCGGATGCCCCGGCCGCTGCGCGCGAGGCCAGCCCTGTGCCTGCAGCTCCCGTGGCATCCGCCGTCTACCCCGATCCGAAGGCTGCGCCGTCGCCCAGCTTCGATGTCAAGCCCAAGGAAGCGACCGCCACGTTCGGCGCGGCTCCGGCCATCGCCCCCGTGGTGCGTCCGCCGGCCGCTCAGCCCATGACCGCCGCGGCCTCGACACCGGCGGCGCCCTCGGTGACACCATCAGCGCCTGCCACTCCGTCAGTGCCGCGCAGCCAGCCGCAGATCCTTGCCGCCGTGAAAGGCGCGATCGAGGACAACCGCCTCGACATCTATCTGCAGCCGCTGGTGACGCTGCCCCAGCGCAAGGTGCGCTTCTACGAGGCCGTGACGCGGCTGCGTGACGATCGCGACCAGATCGTCGCCGCGGAGGATTTCATCGGCATCGCCGAGGCCGCCGGCCTGGTCGGGCGCATCGACCACATGGTGCTGCTTCGCTGCGTCCAGGTGCTGCGCCGCCTGATGGTCCGCAACAAGGATGTCGGGATCTTCTGCAACCTCTCCTCGGCAACCCTCAGCAGCCCCGCGAGCTTCGCCCAGTGCCTCGACTTCCTCGAAGCCAACCGCGCGCTGGCGCCGTCCTTCGTGCTCGAGTTCAAGCAGTCGACTTTGCGCAACCTCGGACCGACCGAAACCGAGCACCTCGCGGCGCTGGCGCAGCGCGGCTACCGCTTCTCGATCGACCATGTCACCGACCTCCGCTTCGAGCCGCGCGAGCTGGCCGACCGTGGCGTCCGCTTCATCAAGGTTCCCGCCGCGCTGCTGCTCGACCCCAAGCAGAGCTCGGTCTCCGACATCCACCCGACTGATCTGTCCGACCTGCTCGGGCGTTTCGGCATCGACCTGATCGCGGAGCGGATCGAGGGCGAGAACAGCGTCGTCGACCTGCTCGACTACGACGTTCGTTTCGGCCAGGGCTTCCTGTTCGCGCCGCCCCGCCCATTGCGACCCGAGGGCGCATCTGCTACCGGCGAAGCCGCTGCCGGCCCTTCGGGCGGGCAGGACATCAAGATCCAGGACCCCAATGCCGCCGGCACTCCCACTCTCGACGCGTCGAATGCCAACGCAGCAACGCGCAGCGGCAACGCCGCTCTGGCCCGTCGCATCGCCGGGACCATCTAAGTCGCGTCGCCTGCCATGACCGCGCTTCACTTCGAGGAGCGGCTGCGCGATCTGGTCGGCCGCAAGCGGGTGCTGCTGAGCGACATCTGGGGCGTGGTCCATAACGGCCTGGAATCCTTCCCCGAGGCCTGCGACGCGCTGCACCGCTTCAAGCGCGAGGGCGGCACGGTCATCCTGATCACCAATGCGCCGCGGCCGGCCGATTCGGTGCAGCGCCAGCTGCGCAAGCTCGGCGTCGCCGACGAGGTCTACAGCGCCATCGTCTCCTCGGGCGACCTGACGCGCCAATACGTCTCCGACCATCCCGGCGGCAAGGTGTTCTGGCTCGGCCCGGAGCGCGACAACTCGATCCATCGCGGCCTCGACCTGGCGTTGTCGCCGCTCGAACAGGCCGACTACATCATCTGCACCGGCCTCTATGACGACGAGACCGAGACCGCCGAGGATTACCGGCCGATGCTGCTGCGCGCCCGCGAGCGCAAGATGCCGCTGATCTGCGCCAATCCGGACATCGTCGTCGAACGCGGCGACCGGCTGATCTACTGCGCCGGCGCCATCGCCGAGCTGTACCGCGAGCTCGGCGGCGAGGTGATCTTCTACGGCAAGCCGCACCGGCCGATCTACGAACGGGCGATGCAGCTCGCCGAGCAGCATGCCGGCCGGAAGGTCGCGCGCGAGGAGGTGCTGGCGATCGGCGATTCCGTCCGCACTGATCTCGCCGGCGCGCACGGCTTCGGCATCGACTGCCTGTTCGTCACCCGCGGCATTCATTCCGAGGAGTTCGCCGGCATCGACCAGCTCGATCCGGCCTCGGTCAAGGAGCTGTTCGGCCACCCGCCCCGCGCCCTGATGCGCGAGCTGAAATGGTGACCTGAGCCTGAAACGAAAAACGCCCGGCCAAGTGCCGGGCGTCTTTCAATTCAATGTGGATCAAGCCGGCTTCAGGCCGTCGCCATGTCCGGGAACACCGCGTCGATCTTGGTCTTCAGGGTCGCAGCGTTGAACGGCTTGACGATGTAGTTGTTCACGCCGGCCTTCTTGGCCGCGATCACGTTCTCGGTCTTGGATTCCGCGGTGATCATGATGAACGGCGTGGTCGCCAGGTTCGGATCGGCGCGGACCTCGCGGAGCAGGTCGTAGCCGGTCATCGGCTCCATGTTCCAGTCCGAGATCACGAGGCCGTACTTCTTGGCGCGCATCTTGTTCAGCGCCATCGAGCCGTCGCTCGCGTCGTCGATGTCCTCGAATCCGATCTGCTTCAGAAGATTCCGGATGATACGGATCATGGTGCTGTAATCGTCGACGACGAGCACCGGCATCGTCAAATCAACCGCCATCTTGACTCCCCCAACGCGTACGCAACGCGCAGACTGTTACCAAACGCTCTTTCGGCTCAGGTCTTTCAACGACCCCCGCCATCCGGGCTCAGGAGTAGCATCAGCCGTTAAACAGCGCGTTAACTGCGCTGCGGCTGCATGTCGCTAATGCTGCGCTGCATGCGCCAGGGAACCCCTTCGGCTTGACTTCGGCAGGCCGGCCGCCCACGGTCGACGGCAACGTCCGCCCGCTGGCGGCCCCCGAAATCCGCGAGATATTTCCGTCACATGTCCGCATTCCAGATCATCCGCGATGCCACCCCGCCACAGGACATTCTCAAGGGGGCGGTGGTGGCGATGGGAAATTTCGACGGCGTCCATCTTGGTCACCGGGCCGTGATCGAGGCAGCCGTCGAGATGGGCAGGGCCAAGGGCCGCCCGGCTCTGGCGCTGACCTTCGAGCCGCATCCGCGGCGATTTTTCAGCCCGAACACCCCGCAATTTCGCCTGACCGACGAGGCCGCCAAGCTGCGGCTGCTGGCCGGAACCGGGCTCGCCGGGGCCGTGGTCATGACCTTCGACAAGGGCCGGGCCCAGACCTCGGCGCAGGACTTCATTCACCACGAGCTCATCGGCCGGCTCGGCGTGGCGGGGATTTCTGTCGGCTACGATTTCCATTTCGGCAAGGGACGGGTCGGCTCGCCCAGCCTGCTCGCCAGCGAGGCACCCAAGCTCGGCATCACGGTCGAGGTCCAGCCGCATGTCGACATCGACGAGCGGCCGGTGTCGTCGACTGCGATCCGCGAGGCGCTGGCCGAAGGCCAGGTCGCCGAGGCGACCGCGATGCTCGGCGGCCCCTGGTTTGTCTCCTCGGAGGTGATCCACGGCGAGAAGCGCGGCCGCGACCTCGGCTACCCCACCGCCAACATGCGGCTCGACCGCGATTGCGGGCTGCGCCACGGCATCTATGCCGTCCGGGTCGGCCGCGGCCGCGGTGCCAACCGGGTGCTGATCGACGGCGTCGCCAATTTCGGCCGCCGCCCGACCTTCGACAACGGCGCGCCGCTGCTGGAAAGCTTCCTGTTCGATTTCAAGGACAGCCTCTACGGCGAGGTCCTGGACGTCGCCTTCATCGGCTTCATCCGCGAGGAGGCCAAATTCACCTCGATCGACGCCCTGATCCGGCAGATGGACGACGACAGCGCCAAGGCGCGCGCCGTGCTGGCGGCGAATGCCGGCCTCTTCCCCCGGCTCGGCGAGATTGGCTGACCCTCCACGGCTGCCGTCATTCCGGGGCAGCCCGCAGGGCTGAACCCGGAATCTCGAGATTCCGGGTTCGATGCTGGCGCATCGCCCCGGAATGACGCCGCAAGCGCAGGATCGCTTTGCGATTCCGCGGTCCGGCTGCTATGACGAGGCCCCATGTTGATACGGCGCACCATCGGCATTAGCGGCCCGGCTTCCGCCTGAGCTTTTCGAGCTCGGCGCAAGACCGGGATGTCTCTGCTCGTTCCGCCGCCCGCGATCCTAACATCGCGCCTCCGCGCCCCTCTTTGAGCTCATCAAGATCACGATGTCCGACAAGCCGCAAAAATCCGACGCCGCAAAAGCCGACGCCAACGATTACTCCAAGACCCTCTACCTGCCGCAGACGGAATTCCCGATGCGCGCCGGCCTGCCGCAGCGCGAGCCGGAGCTGCTGAAGTACTGGAACGACATCGACCTCTACGGCAAGCTGCGCGAGACCGCCAAGCACAGGCCGAAATTCGTCCTGCATGACGGCCCGCCCTACGCCAACGGCAACATCCATATCGGGCACGCGCTCAACAAGATCCTCAAGGACGTCGTGACCAAGAGCCAGCAGATGCTCGGCCACGATTCCAACTACGTGCCGGGCTGGGACTGCCACGGCCTGCCGATCGAGTGGAAGATCGAGGAGGAGAACTACCGCAAGAAGGGCAAGACCAAGCCCGACTTCCGCGATAGCGCCGCCATGGTCGCGTTCCGCCGCGAGTGCCGCGCCTATGCCGAGCATTGGCTCAACGTGCAGCGCGAGGAGTTCAAGCGTCTCGGCGTGATCGGCGACTGGGACCATCCCTACGCCACCATGACCTATCCGGCGGAAGCGCAGATCGCGCGCGAGCTGATGAAGTTCGCCGCCAACGGCACGCTGTATCGCGGCTCCAAGCCCGTGATGTGGAGCGTGGTCGAGAAGACCGCGCTCGCCGAGGCCGAGGTCGAGTACGAGGACTATCAGTCCGACACGGTGTGGGTGAAGTTCCCGGTCGCAACAGCCTCGGGCGGACAGTGGGAGTGGATCGACCTGCTGCTAAAGTCCTATGTTGTAATCTGGACGACCACTCCGTGGACACTGCCTGGAAACCGGGCGATCTCATTCTCTCCAAAGATTGAGTATGGGCTCTATCGGGTCACGTCCGCTCCGGAAGGAAATTGGGCGAAAGTCGGAGAGACCTATATTCTAGCGGACAAGCTCGCCTCGGACGTGTTGAAGCAGGCAAAGGTTGAAGGGTTCGAACGCGTTACCGACGTTCCTTCGGACATTCTTAAGTTCATGCACTGCTTTCATCCGCTAAAGGGTGATGCATATGACTTTTATGTCCCGCTCTTGCCCGGCGAGCACGTCACCGACGACACCGGGACCGGCTTCGTGCACACGGCGCCCGGCCACGGCCGCGAGGATTTCGACGTCTGGATGGCAAACGGCCGCGAGCTGGAGAGCCGCGGCATCGCGACCACGATCCCCTACACCGTCGACGAGAACGGCGCGCTGACCGACCACGCGCCGGGCTTCACCGGCAAGCGGGTGATCAACGACAAAGGCGAGAAGGGCGACGCCAACGAGGCAGTCATCAAGGCGCTGATCGACGCCGGCATGCTGCTCGCGCGCGGCCGTCTGAAGCATCAGTACCCGCATTCGTGGCGCTCGAAGAAGCCGGTGATTTTCCGCAACACGCCGCAATGGTTCATCGCGATGGACAAGGACATTCGCGGTGGCGCACATGATAAGGCCTGGAACGCGAGCGCCGGCCGCTCAAGAAGTCATTTCGACTCACTTGATGCAAGTCATCCTCCAAGCGAACGCTGGGATACTATCCGAAAGCGTGCACTTGCTGCGATCTCGGTGACGCAATGGGTGCCGGCCGCCGGCCAGAACCGCATCAACGGCATGATCGCCAACCGCCCGGACTGGGTGATCTCGCGCCAGCGCGCCTGGGGCGTGCCGATCGCCGTGTTCGTGCGCGAAAAGGGCGACGGCTCCGCCGAGATCCTGCAGGACGAGGCGGTCAACAACCGCATCGCCGACGCTTTCGAGAAGGAAGGCGCCGACGCCTGGTACGCCGACGGCGCCCGCGAGCGCTTCCTCGGCTCCCGCGCCAACGAGGACTGGAAGAAGGTCGACGACATCTGCGACGTCTGGTTCGATTCCGGCTCGACCCACGCCTTCGTGCTGGAAGACCCCGTGCACTTCCCCGGCCTCGCCGGCATCAAGCGCAAGGTCGATGGCGGCCAGGATACGGTGATGTATCTGGAAGGCTCGGATCAGCATCGCGGCTGGTTCCATTCCTCGCTGCTGGAGAGCTGCGGCACGCGCGGGCGCGCGCCGTATGACGTCGTGCTGACGCACGGCTTCACGCTGGACGAGAACGGCCGCAAGATGTCGAAGTCGCTCGGCAACACCGTCGAGCCGCAGAAAGTCATCAAGGATTCCGGCGCCGACATCCTGCGCCTGTGGGTCTGCGCCACCGACTATGCCGACGACCAGCGCATCGGCCCGGAAATCCTGAAGAACACCATCGAGACCTACCGCAAGCTGCGCAACAGCATCCGCTGGATGCTCGGCACCTTGCACCACTACAAGCGCAGCGAGGCGGTCGCGTTTGCCGACATGCCGGAGCTGGAGCGGCTGATGCTGCATCAGTTGTCGCAGCAGGCCGAGGTGATCCGCCGCGCCTATGCCGCGTTCGACTACAAGACGGTGATCGCCTCGCTTGCGGCGTTCATGAACACCGAGCTCTCGGCGTTCTATTTCGACATCCGCAAGGACACGCTGTATTGCGACCCGCCGTCATCGGTGGCGCGCAAGGCGGCGCTGACCGCGATCGACCTGATCTGCGACGCCATCCTGAAATGGCTGGCGCCGGTGCTGTCCTTCACCACGGACGAGGCGTGGCGGATGTATCGCCCCGACGCCGAGCCGTCGGTGCATCTGACGTTGTTCCCCGACGCGATGGATGGCTATCGCGACGATGCGCTCGCCGCGAAATGGGAGACCATCCGCAACGTCCGCCGCGTCGTCACCGGCGCGCTGGAGCTCGCGCGCGCCGCCAAGACCATCGGCTCCTCGCTCGAGGCGTCGCCGATCATCTACGTCGCCGATCGCGCCCTGCTCGGCACCCTGTTTGACGCCGATCTCGCCGAGATCTGCATCACCTCGAACTACGAGGTCCGCGAGGGCGAGGCGCCGGCGGAGGCCTTCCGGCTCGATGCGGTGCCAGGTGTGGCGGTGGTGGTCGAGAAAGCCGTCGGCAAGAAGTGCGCCCGCTCCTGGAAAATCCTGGAGAGCGTCGGCGAGGACAAGGACTATCCCGACGTCTCCCCGCGCGACGCCCAGGCGCTGCGCGAATGGAAGGCGCTGGGAGTCGGCGTGTGATGCGCGATCGCGCCACACTCAAGAATGTCGTCCCGGCGGACGCCGGGACCCATAGCCACCGGCCTTGGTGGTGACGAAGGACGATGACCCGGACCGTTTCCGCCAACACGCATCACGCGGTATGGGTCCCGGCGTTCGCCGGGACGACGGCGGAGGGTGCCAGGACGTCTCGGCCCCAGCGTGTAGTGACAGCATCCCGCGTGATGTTGCCCGCCTGCCCGCACCACCCACAACTGTCGTCCCGGCGAACGCCGGGACCCATAACCACCGGCCGTCTTGGTGAGCAAAGACTGATGACTCCGAGTCCTTTTCACCAACGGGCCGTCCGCGGTATGGGTCCCGGCGTTCGCAGGGACGACAGCCGTGTTTGTGGCCGGCTTGGTCGTCAACTCACCAGCTTGCAATGACCCCCCGCCTCCGCCTCGGTCTCATCGCCGGCTTCGCCACCCTGGTCATCGACCAGGCCTCCAAGCTGTGGCTGCTGTACGGATTCGACCTGCCCA
>NZ_CAFI01000088.1 GCF_000239775.1 Bradyrhizobium sp. ORS 375 | reverse complement strand
CGTCAGCGCCTCCCTTAGCGACGGGAAGTTGCAGCGGCTCAGCACCTCCGGGCTGATCCATTCCGGCAGCTCCGGCAGCTTGGTCAGCGCCGCCGCGATCGCCCTTCGCAGCGAGCCGAGGGCGAGGCCTTCGGTGAGCGGATAGACCGGGTCGAGTCCTGACAGTTTGGCGAAGCCTGCTTCATCGAGGATGCGGTCGGGGTGCACGATCTGCGGCACGCCGTCATACATCTGCACGGTGCCGGAGACGTAGCGCTTGGCGCCAACGGGGAGGATCTTCTCGATGTAGTCGCCCTTCGGACGGAAGAAGGTCAGCACGACGTCGCCGGTCTCGTCGCTGGCGTAAACCAGATAGGGCGCGCGGGCGTTACGCGACGGACGATGGCGATCGACCGTCACCTCCAGGGTCACGACCGTGCCGACCTCGACGTCGCGGACCTTGGGCCGGTTCCTGCGGTCGATGACGCTGGCAGGCAGATGCAGCAGCAGGTCGACCAGCCGCGGCGTCTCGCTGCAGCTGAGCAGATAGCGCAGCAGCTTATCCTGCTTCGGTCCGACTCCCGACAGAGTCGTGACCGGCGCAAACAGGGGATTGAGGATGGCAGGGCGCATGGACCGAACACTTAATTCGCTTTGCAGGCCGGAATAGCCGTGAATGCCAAGACGTCCACCTCTTTTTTCCCTGGCTTCAGGCGGCCCGACATGCCGGTTCTGCTCCCCGGGAGGGCTGACACGGGCCCCGGGCGCCGCTATATCCAGCCGCGCCCGGCACCGTCCGGGCTTTCGGCGTTGTACTGCAGGGATACCGCGATGACAGGGACCACCCGTTCGAGCCAAGGCCTAGACGACCGTCGCAAGCGGCTGCTGTTCCGCTGCTGGCATCGCGGCACCCGTGAGATGGACCTGATCCTCGGCCGCTTTGCCGACGCTGAGATCGGCACGCTGACCGAGAGCGAGCTGGACCAGCTCGAGCAGCTCCTGGAAGTCTCCGACCCCGATTTCTACGCCGCGATCACCGGCGCCCGGCCGCTGCCGCCGGAGCAGACGCCGGCGCTGTTCGAGCGCATCAAGGCGTTCCGCGCGGTGGACGCTGGTTAATGAAGAGTCCGGTCAAGTCGCCCGCCGAGCATCTCGCG
>NZ_CAFI01000089.1 GCF_000239775.1 Bradyrhizobium sp. ORS 375 | reverse complement strand
GGCTGCCCTTCACCCCAACCCTCTCCCCGTGAAGAACGGGGAGAGGGAGCGCACTGAGTTCTGCGACACAGTGCCACCTGCAACTCACAGGGCAGCATACCTCACTCCGGCGGCACCGCTCCGGTGCGGCTGGTGATCAGCCCATAATGTTCGATCCTCCGATGCCGGGCGAAGTCGAAGATCGTCTGCTTGCCGAAACGCGTCGCATCCATATCGCACGGCGCGACCAGCACCTCGTCGCCTTCGGTCGCGGCTTCCGCGACGATCTCGCCGTCGGGATTGACGATCAGGCTGCCCCCGATCAGATGATGGCCGTCCTCGTCGCCGGCCTTGGCCACCGCCACCACCCAGCACGAGTTCTGATACGCGCCGGCCTGAGCGGAGAGGCGATTGTGAAACAGGCGCTGCTGCAGTCCCTCTGCTGACTTCAACGAGTTCACCGACGGCGTGTTGTAGCCGATCAACACCAGCTCGACGTCCTGCAGTCCCATGACGCGATAGGTCTCCGGCCAGCGGCGGTCGTTGCAGATTGCCATGCCGATGATGCCACCGAGATTGCGCCAGACCGGAAAGCCGAGATCGCCCGGCTCGAAATAGCGCTTCTCCAGATGCTGGTGGCTGCGCTGTGGCTCGAACGCCTCGTGGCCGGGCAGATGCACCTTGCGGTACTTGCCGACGATGTTGCTCGTGCGATCGGTGAGAACGGCGGTGTTGTAGTGATGCCCATCCGGCGTCAGCTCGGCATAACCGAGATACATCGCCATGCCGTGCTCCGCGGCGCGATCGAACAGCGGCTGGACTGCGGCGTTGGGCATCGACGCTTCGAACCATTTATCGACCTCCGCCTGATCCTCCATGTACCAGCGCGGAAAGAACGTGGTCAGCGCCAGCTCCGGATAGACGATCAGGTCGGCGCCCTTGCGCTTCGCCTCGTCCATCAGCGCGATCATGCGCGCGACGACGGCCTCTCGGCTCTCGGCCCGCTGGATCGGCCCCATCTGGGCGGCGGCAACGTTGATGATGCGCATGAAGGAACTCCTATCGTAACTCCACCGTCATTGCGAGCGAAGCGAAGCAATCCAGGGCCGCGCAAGGACTCTGGATTGCTTCGCTTCGCTCGCAATGACGCGTTGATAGACCATATACTGCAACAACCAATCAACCAGGCCGATTCAGCACCGGGCGCGTGCGCGAGAACGACGGGCGACCGCGTTTGAGGCCCCATAGCGGCTGCGCCAGCGTCGCCACCGCTTCGGTAGGGTCGCGTGCATCGATGCAGACGAGATCCGCCGGCGCGCCGACTGCGATCCCATAATCGCCGAGCCGCATCAGCTTCGCGGCATCATGCGTCACCATGTCCAGGCAGCCGGCAAGATGATCCGGACGCGAGACGTGACAGACATTGGCGTAGAGATTGGCCATGCGGATCAGCGAGCCGTCACCATAGGGCGTGAACGGGTTGAGCACGTTGTTGGTCGATAGCGAGCAGGTCACGCCCCTCTCGCGTAGCGGCTCCAGCGGCACCACGCCGCGCGGGATGGCGTGATCCTGGCGGCGTCCCATCAGATGCAGATCGGTCGACGGCAGCACAGTGACCGCGACGCCGGCATTGGCGAGCTTCACAGCGATGGCGTTGAAGCGCTCCGGCGGCAGCAGCGACAGCTGCGTGACATGACCGACCGCGACGCGGCCGCCCCAGCCATATTCCTCCGTCTTGCGGTAGACATATTCGATCTGCATTTGATCCAATGTCTCGGCGAGATCGAGGTGCATGTCGATATCGACGTCGTGCTCGCGCGCGATCGCGAAGATACGATCGATCTGCGCCGGCGGATCGCTGTCGAAATAGGGTGCGGCGCCGATGGTCCGCGCGCCACGACGCAGCCCTTCGATCAGCAGCTCTTCCGTGCCCGGATAGTTCGTCAGCCCTTCCTGTGGAAACACGCAGATCTCGAGATCCAGCGCCCAGGCATAGTCGCGCGCGAGCTGTTGGATCGCCTCGAACGCAATGAAGCCGATGCCGGGATCGAGCTCGACATGGGTCCGCATCCGCATCGTGCCGTGGCTGACGCAGCGCTCCACGGTCTGCTTCGCTCTGTGATAGACATCCTCGGCTGTGAAGTTGCGCTTCGCGGCCGCCGTCTCGCGCACGGCCTCGGCCACCGTACCTTCCCGGATCGTGCAGCGATCGAGGATGCAGGTTTTGTCGAGGTGGATATGCGTCTCGATGAAGCCGGGCACGACAAGGCAATTCTCCGCGTCACGCTCGTCTCCGTCCGCCCGCAGCGCAGCCTCGATGGCCACGATGCGGCCATCGGAAATTCCGATATCCGCGCGGCGCAGCTCGCTCTGCTGCGCCAGCACCGCATTGCGAATGATCAGGTCCATGCCGCCTTTGCCGTCCCAGTATCCATGCACGCCAAGCTGGCGGCGCAACGCTCAAAAGGCAAGCGCCATGCCAGCGGTGCACGCCGCGCTGCAGCGTCCGCCGCGGGCCGATACCATTCGTTTACAAACAGAGGGCTGGTGCGGACCACTTGTTTGGCCGGGAAAAACTGCTATATTGGTGTATGGAAAACGTGAACTCGTTCTGCTCAGGCCCGTCGTCAAGGCGGGCCGTTGCCGTTTTGGGGGTGGCTGTCCGATGACTCGCTCCAACCGCACGGATCACATCCGCCTGACCTCACACCCGGTGCCAGGCGCCAAGCATAATTTCCCCCTCCACTGGGGCGCCGAGAGCGCGCGTGAGCGCGGGCCCGTGATCGGAACGGTGTCGCGTCCGCAGGACCGCAACGTCATCGGCAGCCATGGCGGCTCCTACACGGTCTACCGCGCGCTCGCGGTGTCGTCCGGCGCGCTCGATCCGATCCGCCGACCCGATCTCACCAACACCCATCCCGCCGCCACGATCGGCCCGTTCGGCCAGTGGCGCGATCCGGCCAAGATCGTCGCGCTCGATCCCTGGGGCCACCTCGTTGCTGAGAACTTCGGTGGCGAGATCGCCGAGGGCATCGACATCCGGCCGACCATCGCGGTGACCAAAGCGCGGATCGAGCTGCCGGAGCTGCATGCGGCGATGGCTGCGAAGCGTCTCGTTCACGACGGCGAGGTCGTGCACGCCAATGGCAGCGTGTCTGTGGTCAAGATCGCGATCGATCCGGTGTGGTACCTGCCCGGCGTCGCCGCGCGTTTCGGCACCAGCGAGACCAATCTGCGCCGCGGCCTGTTCGAGCAGACCGGCGGCATGTATCCGGAGCTGGTGACGCGGCCGGACCTGCAGGTGTTCCTGCCGCCGATCGGCGGCACCACGGTCTATCTGTTCGGCGACGTCACCAAGCTGAATGACTTCAGGACAAAGATCACGTGTCGCGTGCATGACGAGTGCAACGGCTCCGACGTGTTCGGCTCGGACATCTGCACCTGCCGTCCCTATCTGATCCACGGCATCGAGGAATGCGTCGCCGCCGGTCAGAACGGCGGGCTCGGCATCATCGTCTACAACCGCAAGGAAGGCCGCGCGCTCGGCGAAGTGACGAAATTCCTGGTCTACAATGCGCGCAAGCGCCAGGAGGACGGCGACGCCGCGGCGGCCTATTTCGAGCGCACCGAGTGCGTCGCCGGCGTGCAGGACGCGCGCTTCCAGCAGTTGATGCCGGACGTCATCCATTGGCTCGGCATCAAACGCATCGATCGCTTCATCTCGATGAGCGACATGAAGCACGACGCGCTGGTCGGCCAGGGCGTCGACATCGTCGAGCGCGTGCCGATCCCGGACGAGCTGATCCCGGCCGACGCCCATGTCGAGATCGCGGCGAAAAAGGCCGCCGGCTATTTCTCGCTGGAGCCGCAGAAGCCCCAAGAGCTCGGCGACACCGTCGGCCGCCCGCTCGAGAAGTACTGAGCGCAGCGGCAATCATGACTGACGTCTCCTATCTCCTGTCCGCCCGCGCCGTGCGCGAGCGGGCGCACCAGATGCTTTCACTGGGGCTTGCGGACCAGCTGCCGCATTTCCGGGTCGATCTCGCCAAGCTCGATGCGGTCGCCGATCTCGTGCTCGACGTCACCGGCAAGGCCTATCCGAACGGCGAGGTGCCGTTCCATTCACGCTGGCGGCACTTCGTGGTCGGTGGCGCCGATCGCTGGGCTGCGATCGCTGACAAGGTGCCGTGGCCGGATGCGGAGGCCCGCGCGCGCGCCGAGTTCGACCTCGCCATCACCAGCGTGCTGCTCGACGCCGGCGCCGGTGCGGCCTGGCGCTATCAGGATGCGGTGACCGGCACGCGCATTGGGCGCTCCGAGGGGCTGGCGCTGGCGAGCCTCGAGATGTTCGCGAGCGGCGCGTTCTCCGCCGACGCGAACGATCCGCTGCGCGCCGATGCCGCGAAGCTGCAGCAGCTCACCATCGCCGATCTCGAACGCGGCTTTCAGGTAGGTCCCGACAATCCGTTGGTCGGACTCGAAGGCCGCGTTGCGTTGCTGCGCCGGCTCGGTGAGGTCACGGCTGTAAGGCCACAGGTCTTCGGAATCAAGGATGCTCCGCGTCCCGGCGGCTTGTTCGATCAGCTCGCCGCCGGTGCGACCGGCGGCCATCTCCAGGCCGCCGACATCCTGCAGCAGGTGCTGCTGCAACTCGGCCCGATCTGGCCGTCACGGCTGACCGTGGACGGCCTCGCACTCGGTGATTGCTGGCGACACCCGGCCCTGGTCACCGACGACTCGACCACCGGCCTCGTCCCGCTGCACAAGCTGTCGCAATGGCTGAGCTATTCGCTGATCGAACCGCTCCAGCGCGCGGGCCTCGTGGTGGACAACATCGACGGCCTCACCGGCCTCGCCGAATACCGCAATGGCGGTCTGTTCATCGACGGCGGCGTGCTGGTCCTGCGCGATCCCGCCGAAGCCTCGCGTGCCCATGAGGTCGACTCGCCGCTGGTGGTGGAATGGCGCGCGCTCACCGTCGCCCTGCTCGACCGCGTGGCCGCCCTGATCCGCTTGCGTACCGGTCAGACGCCCGAGCAACTGCCGCTCGCCCGCATCCTCGAAGGCGGCACCTGGGCCGCCGGCCGCAAGCTCGCCTTCGAGCGGCGTCCCGACGGCTCGCCGCCGCTGACCATCATCAGCGACGGCACAGTGTTTTAAGGGGTTTGGACCACACTTGGCGACCCTGCGGCTCCGTCATTGCGAGCGAAGCGAAGCAATCCAGGGCCAGGAAGAAAGTCTGGATTGCTTCGTCGCTTCGCTCCTCGCAATGACGAGCCCAAAAGGTATCCGTAGGGTGGGCAAAGCGCAGCGTGCCCACCGCTCCTATTTGAGCTAACATCGCGGTGGGCACGGCGCTTCGCGCCTTTGCCCACCCTACGTGTCGGAGATGAAAGCCATGGAAGGCGTCACGGTCGTCGATCATCCGCTGGTGCAGCACAAGCTGACCCTCATCCGCGACAAGTCGATCTCGACCAAGTCGTTCCGCGAGTTGCTCAAGGAGATCGGCATGCTCCTGTGCTACGAGGTCACGCGCGACCTGCCGCTGACGGAGGTCGAAGTCGAGACGCCGCTGGCGCGAATGCAATCGGCCAAGATCGCCGGCAAGAAGCTGGTGTTTGTACCGGTGCTGCGCGCCGGCGTCACCTTCGTCGACGGCATGCTCGATCTGGTGCCGACCGCGCGCGTCGCCCATATCGGCCTCTACCGTGAGCCGCAGACCTTTACCGCCGTCGAGTACTTCTTCAAGGCCCCGTCCGATTTGCAGGAGCGCCTCGCCGTCGTGGTGACGCCGGTGCTGGCGACCGGAAATAGCGCCGTCGCCGCGGTCGACCGGCTCAAGGAGTGCGGCGCCAAGGACATCCGCATGGTCTGCATGATCGCCGCCCCCGAAGGCGTCGAGCGCGTCCGGGGCCTGCATCCCGATGTCACGCTGTGGACCGCCGCGATCGACGAGGGCCTCGACGACGATGCCTTCATCGTCCCCGGCCTCGGCGACGCCGGCGACCGCGCCTATGGGACGCGGTAGCGGCACTGACTCTTCTTCATCGCCCGCCAGCCGCGTCGCACGACCTGTTTTTTGCGCCACGCCCTCTCCCACCGTCATGGCCGGGCTTGTCCCGGCCATCCACGCCGTACGGCGAACTCTGAGGGACGTGGATGCCCGGGACAAGCCCGGGCATGACGATATGGAGACATCCAGGCTCAGCCCTCACCTCATCGCGTCCCGTCTCTTTCCACCGCGCTCCGAAACGCCGCCGACAGGGCCGCAAGGGCGTCACGCGCG
>NZ_CAFI01000090.1 GCF_000239775.1 Bradyrhizobium sp. ORS 375 | reverse complement strand
CAGCCTTCGCCGGTGCAGAAGGTGGACACGCCGCCGCCGGTGGTGCCGGTCGCACCGGCATCTCCGCCGCCACCTGTGCCGACGCCCGCGCCGATTCCGCCGGTCGCGAATGTTGCGCCCACCGCTCCCGCGACACCCGCAGACCCTCTGGCCGAAGATCCGACGATCAAGAGCCTGACCGCCAAGATCGCGGCCAATCCGGATGACGCCGCCGCGCTGTACCGGCGCGGCCAGGTCTATGCCAGCAAGGGCGCCTATCCGCAGGCGATCCACGATTTCGACGAGAGCATCCGGATCAATCCAAAGGATGTCGAAGCGCTGAACAACCGCTGCTGGGCGCGCACCGTGGTCGGCGAGCTGCAGGCGGCGCTGCGCGACTGCAACGAGGCGCTGCGGCTGCGGCCGAATTTCGTCGACGCGCTCGACAGTCGCGGCCTCGTCAACCTGAAGAGCGGCGCGACCAAGAACGCGATCGCCGATTTCGATGCGGCGCTGAAGATCAATCCGCGGCTGACGTCATCATTGTACGGGCGCGGTCTCGCCAAGCAGCGCAACGGCGCCGCGCAGGAGGGTGCGCTCGACATCGCCAACGCCAAGGCGATGGATCCGAACATCGTCCGCGAGTTCGAGAATTACGGCGTGCGCTGATTCTGCGCACGACGGCCGGCCGCATCGAACCAAGCGACAGGCCGGACCGACATATCTGCGGACAGCCGGAGGCCCCAGCGGGCGCTCGCGGCAGAATGGGCAGATGCGTTCGCGCGAGTTGTGCGCGAGGAGGGATGGCAATGACCGCAAAGACCAATTCGACCAAGATCCTCGGCCTGTCGGGACTGATGCTGGCCGCGAGCCTGGGCGCGTTTGCGTCGCTCGGCCTCAGCCAGGCCTTCGCCGCCGAAGACGTGACGGAAGACCAGATCGTCCGCGCGCTGGCGGGTCCGAAGAAGCCGCTGACCCGCGGCCTGTCGATGTCGCCGCAGACGGAGGCCGCGCCCGCCGCGAACCCGGAGCAGGACAAGTTCCTGCAGAGCATCCGCGGCCGCTCGACGCGCTCGCTGTCGACAGCGGAGCGCGAGGAGATCGCGGCGGTCGCCAAGACCAAGCCGAACATCGATCTCGAGATCACCTTCGACTACAACTCGGCCAATATCAGCCAGAAGTCGATGCCCTCGGTGCAGGCGCTCGGCCGCGCGCTGACCAGCCCTGACCTCAAGGGGTCGACCTTCGTCGTTGCCGGCCATACCGATGCCGCAGGCGCCGACGCCTACAATCAGGACCTCTCTGAGCGCCGCGCCGATTCGATCAAGCGTTATCTGGTCGAGAAGTTCGGCATCGCCGGCGCCGATCTGGTCACCGTCGGCTACGGCAAGAGCAAGCTGAAGGATCCGAGCCAGCCGCTGGCCGAGGTCAACCGCCGCGTCCAGGTCGTCAACATGCAGAGCAAGACGGCCGCCAAGTAGCGCGCCAGGAGCGCCGCGTCTGTTCTAGCGCGCCGGGGTCGCGCCGAGCGACCGGCGTCATCAGATGCGTCTCGCAGGCTTGCGGGGCGCATCGTCTTGTCGGAACGTACCACGCCTCTCAGCAGGAGCCCCCCGCTCCATCGTCAAACCGCACCTCGCGCCGACCGGATCCGCTCTCCGATGAAGCTGCCGAAATCCCTCAAAACCGCAGCCACCGCAGTGGTCTTCGTGGCCCTGTTCGCGGGCTATTACTGGTACGAGCACCGCCCGCATGAGGCCGCCGAGGAGCCGCGGATGCAGGCTCAGGTGCTGGTCACCAAGGCGGGCAAGGCCTGCTTCTCCGATCTGGTGCGGGTCACCGGCTTTGTCGTGCCCCGCCGCGAGGCGGTGGTCGGCGCCGACCAGGAGGGCTCGCGGGTCACCGACGTGCTGGTCAAGGAAGGCGACACCGTCACCGAGAACCAGGAGCTCGCGCGCCTCACGCCGCCGCCGCCACAGCCG
>NZ_CAFI01000091.1 GCF_000239775.1 Bradyrhizobium sp. ORS 375 | reverse complement strand
CCTGCGAGCGTCCAGCTCTACAATGACAGTTACGTCAAGATCGCCAGGGATCGCCACCCCGCCCTTCTCGGCCGCGCCGTGGTCGACGGTTGGCCTGACGCTTACGAGACGGTGATTGCCCCGCTCCTGCAATCCTCGCGCGCCGGCCGGGCGACGCGCCTCACCGGTTTCGCCGTCGCGCTGCGCGGGCCGGACGGAACAATGGAGGAGCGCATCTTCGATACGGACTGGTCGCCGATCCGGGATGAGGCGGGCGGTGTCGCGGGCGCTCTGCAGACCTTGATCGAGGCGACCGAGCGCGTAAGGGCGCAGCGCGCACTCCGCGAAAAGGAAGAGCGATATCGAGCGCTTTTCGAGCGAGCGGTCGACAGCATCTGGCTAGCCGACCAGGACGGCAAGTTCGTCGCCGTCAATCCAGCCGCTTGCCAGTTGCTTGGCTATGCCGCGGAGGAACATCTTCGGCTGTCGATGTTCGACATTATCCGTGCTGAAGACCTGCCTCGGTTGCGAGAATTGATGAAGGCTCTTGCGGCCGGCCGGCATGTCACCGAGCTCTGGGACATCAGGCGAGCCGACGGAACATACATCCCGCTCGAACTCAGCCACTCCGTCGCGCCTGATGGGCAGTGGCAAACCATCGGCAGGGATATCAGCGAACGACAACGCGCAGAGACCGCGTTGCGGCAGAGCAAGGAGCTTCGCCGGATTGCGCTGGAGAGCGGCGGCATGGGCGCCTGGAGATGGGACACCCGGAACCGCATGGTTCGATCGGACGCGCCGTTTCAGCGGCTGTGGGGCATGTCCTTGGGCGACAAGCCGCATTCGGTTTCGGTCTACATCGATCGGATGCATCCAGAAGGCGCAGTTGCGCTCGAGGCCGTGATGGCTAGGCCAATCGCGCCCGGCGAAGACATGCAAGATCAGGTGCAGGTGGCGCACGGGCCCACCGCCGGGCGCTGGATCCAATGGCGCGGCCGCGCCGAGCGCGACAAGCCCTGGATCATCAATGGGGTTCAGCTTCGACATCACCGAGCAGAGACTTGCCGAGCAAAGATTGCGCGACAGCGAGGCGCGTCTGGAAACGGAACTGAGGCACACCTCCTTGCTGCGCGATTTGGCGGCTCGGCTCGTGACCGAGGAGAGTGGACAGGCGATTTATGACGATGTGCTCGACACCGCCATAGCCATCATGTCCGCCGACGCGGGGACGGTCCAGGTCTACGATTCAGAAACGAACTCTCTGGTCCTGTTCGTAAGCCGAGGCATCCCCGGCGGGATCGCCGACCATTTTCACCAGGTTGACGCCTCCAGCAGCACGGCCTGTGGGCTTGCGCTGAGAACCGGCCAGCGCACCTTCGTTGACTTCGAGCAAAGTCCTGACGACGAAGCCTGTCGATTGCACGTCGAGGCCGGGTTCAGCTCGGCTATGGCGGCTCCGCTGCTCTCTCGAGATGGCTCCCGATTGGCATGCTGAACACGCACTGGCGGACGGCGGGATTTCGCCCGAGCGAGGAGCAACTGCGCTTTCTCGACCTGCTTGCCCGGCAGGCGGCGGAATTGATGGAACGGCGCCGGACGGAATCGGCCTTGAGTAATGCGCAGAGCAAATCTCACAGCGAGCTCGAACGCCAGGTTCAGGAGCGCACGGCCGAGCTTCAGGCGAGCCGTGACCTGCTCCAGGGAACGATGGACTCCTCCCCTGATATGGTTCAGGTCTTCGAGGCCATCCGCGACCAAGCCGGAGATATCATAGATTTCCGCTGGTTGCTGAACAACCACACGTCCGAGACCCGATACGGCGAAGTTCGTGGCGAGAGTCTGCTCCAGCGCAATCCAGGGGTGCTGGTCGAAGGCATCTTCGATGCCTTCAAGCGGGTGACCGAGACGGGCGTGCCGGAGCAGGCTGAGCGGCACTATGTGCACGAACAGTTCGACGGATGGTTCTACCAGTCTGTCGTCAAGCTCGGCGACGGGGTCGCCACGACAACGAGGGACATCACCGATTGGAAGCGCGCGCAGAGTGAGGTGCTACGCCTTCAAGACGAGGTCGCACAAGCAAGCTGCGCGAGAGCGAGGAGCGATTTCGCTTGCTGGTGGAGAGTGTCCGCGACTACGCGATCTTCACCATGGACCGGGACGGCATTATCACGTCCTGGCCCGCAGGTGCTGCGGCCGTATTCGGCTGGTCCGAGGGGGAAATCCTGGGCCGCTCTGTCGATACGACGTTCGTGCCAGAGGATGTCGCGAGCGGGGAGCCTCAGAAGGAGAGGGAGAGAGCCCTGCTCCAAGGGATTGCCCCCAATGTCCGAGAGCACCTCCGGAAGGACGGATCGCGCATCTTCATTCATGGCTCCACTCAACCTCTTGCAGGCAGCGGCGGAATCCGCGAGTTCATCAAGATCGGGCAAGATGTGACAGACCCGGCGGGTACAGCAGGCCTTGGCCGAGAGTGAGGAGCGGCTCCGGACGCTGACCGAGGGCATCCCACAGCTTGTCTGGCGCTCGGCCGATGAGGGGCGCTGGACGTGGTCGAGCCCGCAATGGCAGGGCTGGACTGGGCAGACTGCGGACGAAAGCCTCGGACTTGGCTGGCTGGAGGCGGTACATCCCGAGGATCGTTCAGCCGTCATGGCGTCCTGGGCGGAAGCCCTCCGCAATGGCGGTGTCGACGTCGAGCACCGGGTTCGGCGTGCCTCGGACGGACATTATCTCTGGCACCACACCCGGTCACTGCCCGTGCACGATGCAGGTGGTCGCGTGATCGAGTGGCTCGGCACCACCACTGACGTGCAGCAGCTGAAGCAGTTGCAGGAGCGTCAGGCCATTATGGTGGCCGAGTTGCAACACCGCACGCGCAACCTGATCGCGGTCGTACGCTCCATCGCGCAGCAGACCATGGCGCAGACCGGTCCCACAGCGGCATTTCGAGAGGAGTTCAACCATCGGCTGGAGGCGCTGGCCCGCGTGCAGGGCCTCC
>NZ_CAFI01000092.1 GCF_000239775.1 Bradyrhizobium sp. ORS 375 | reverse complement strand
TTCACGAACAATTCCGGCTTCAATGCGCAAGCGCGCTCCAACGCCGTCTCCATGGCACTGATGGTTCGCCGACTGAACTCACTAATGATCATAGCTCCCTCGCAGTTCTCGCCAAAGGCAATTTGCCTAATCTCGACGGCGCTCCTGACGCGAGCAGTCGCTCGTCTCAAGCAAATTCTGCTCGAAATGCTCTTTGCCGCAGACAGCCGCCGCAATGACCCTTGCTCACGACACGCGCTGATGAACTTAGAAATGTTAACGCGATTACCGAATCTATTTTCGCGCTTTCATCGCGAATGATACGACTATGCGCTCTGAAACGTGCGCCTGTCTCTGACAGTTCCGGTCGATCGGCGATCATGAGAACGCGACAGACCATTTCGCGATCGCAACCAGGCACTAAAATGTCAGGCTTGGCAGCGGCAGCAGTAAGACAGCGCCAGATGGCGACCGCGGTCGATTTGGCTGACGAGCACAGTTCGTACCCGGCCCCAGTTCTAGCCTAGATTCACTCAGATCGAGCAACAGCTGCCAGCGACTTCAAGACGCGTTCGGCCATATCTTGCCGGGCGTCTGCCGTTTTGAGCAGATCCTGGCAAATCTCCAGACAGAAATGGTCGAAGACGTTGTCGCGCTGGATGACGGCGTTGAATATGACAGGACACACCAGTCGGC
>NZ_CAFI01000093.1 GCF_000239775.1 Bradyrhizobium sp. ORS 375 | reverse complement strand
CTCCTCGAGCACGACGACGCCGGCGCCCTCGCCCATCACGAAGCCATCGCGGTCCTTGTCGTAGGGGCGCGAAGCCCGCTCGGGCGTCTCGTTGAAGCCGGTCGAGAGCGCACGCGCCGCGCAGAAGCCGGCCATGCCGATTCGGCAGATCGGCGATTCGGTGCCGCCCGCCACCATCACGTCGGCATCGCCAAGCGCAATCAGCCGGCTCGCATCGCCGATGGCATGCGCGCCGGTCGAACAGGCGGTGACCACGGAATGATTGGGGCCCTTCAGGGCGTGCTCGATCGAGACATAGCCGGAGGCGAGATTGATCAGGCGTCCGGGAATGAAGAACGGCGAGACCTTTCGCGGGCCACGCTCCTTGAGCAGGATCGCCGTGTCGGCGATACCCGACAGGCCGCCGATGCCGGAGCCGATCAGCGTGCCGGTGGCGCAGCGGTCCTCTTCCGTCGCGGGATGCCAGTTGGCGTCGTCGAGCGCCTGGCGCGCAGCCGCCATGGCGAAGATGATGAAGTCGTCGACCTTGCGCTGATCCTTCGGCTCCATCCACTGATCGGCATTGAACGTGCCGTCAGTGCCATCGCCGCGCGGCACCTGGCAGGCGACCTTGGCCGGCAGATCGGAGACGTCGAACGTTCCGATCACGCGCGCGCCGCTCTTGCCCTGAAGGATCCGCTGCCAGGTCGTTTCCACACCACAGCCAAGCGGCGAAACCATGCCAAGGCCAGTGACGACAACCCGCCTCATGTTCGTTTCTCCAGACCCGCCCTTGAGCGCTTGTGGATCGGCAGATGGCCGTCGCGGCACCTCGGGTCACATTGTTCGAGCAACAAATCTTGGCCGGTCAGCTCGTCGGAATCGTGCCTCGCCGGCCGCTGGGTGACGGCTCATCGGACGGCCGCCAACAGCAAGAAACCGGTCGACCGCACAAGACGGATCGGCCGGTTTCGCGCAATACTCGCCGGAGCGTCAGCTCTTGGCGTTCTTCTCGAGGAACTTGGTGGCATCGCCGACCGTCAGGATGGTCTCGGCGGCATCGTCCGGAATCTCGCAGCCGAACTCTTCCTCGAAGGCCATGACGAGCTCGACCGTGTCGAGGCTGTCGGCACCGAGGTCGTCAATGAAGCTCGCGCTGTCGACCACTTTCTCGGGCTCGACACCAAGGTGCTCGACCACGATCTTCTTAACCCGCTCGCCAATCTCACTCATCGTTCAACCTCGTGCTTGTTCCTTTAAGACCCGACCCCCGGATGATCCGCGTCATCCCGGCCGCTAAACTTCCTTCGCAATCGCGCAAAACCAGATTTGCCCCGCAGCGCCCCTTTACCGAAGCTTGGCCGACGACTTGCGGTCCGCAAACTTAGGAAACGGGGCCACTCACAACTCCAATCCACACTCCACCAGTCCGGTACGCCTCAGACCCAGAGCGCTCAAACAGGAACCCGGATCAGCAGCACCAGCCGACGGAGGCCCGGCGAACGATGGCAGCTTGCCCCGCCAATATACAGGGTTTGGAAATCCTGCAATGGCGTTCTTCGTGCCCACATGAGCGGCCCGGTTACCATACACGCAAATCATTGGCCACACGGCTCGCAAGGGTTGTTGCGACGTCTTTTCGCCGCATTCCGAGCCGTGGAAGCCGCCTAGATCATGGCCATGCCGCCGTTGACGTGAATGGTCTGTCCGGTGACGTAGGCTGCCTCGTTGGAGGCGAGGTACACCGCAGCTGCAGCAATATCCTCGGGCGTGCCGAGCCGCGCCGCCGGCACCTTGGCCAGGATGCTCTCGCGCTGCTTGTCGTTGAGCGCGTCCGTCATCGGGGTCTTGATAAAGCCCGGTGCGATGCAGTTGGCGGTGACGCCGCGCTTGGCATATTCGGCGCCGAGCGTCTTGATCATGCCGATGATGCCGGCCTTTGACGCCGTGTAATTGCCCTGACCCGGATTGCCGGTCACACCGACAATCGAAGTGATCGCGATGATGCGGCCGAAGCGCTTGCGCATCATCAGCTTGGTCGCGGCACGCGACAGGCGGAAGGTGGCGGTGAGGTTGACCTTGATGACCTCGTCCCAATCCTCATCGCGCAGCTGCACAAACAGGTTGTCCCGGGTGATTCCGGCGTTGGCGACGAGAATGTCGACCTGGCCCATCGCCTGCTCCGCGGCCGGCACGAGCGCCTCGACCTCGGCCGCGTCCGACAGGTTGCAGGGCAGCACGTGAACGCGGCTGCCCAGCTCGCCAGCGAGCGTCTCGAGGACCTCGCGCCGTGTGCCCGAGATGGCCACGGTTGCCCCCTGGGCATGCAAGGCCTTGGCGATCGCGTTGCCGATGCCTCCGGTCGCGCCGGTGACCAGCGCGGTCCTGCCACTCAGATCGAACATCCAAACTCTCCTCAATGCCGCTGACGCGGCCCTTTACGATGCTTTCGCCGCGGCCAGCGCATCCTTGGCGGCCGCAATGTCCGCCGGTCCGCCGACGGAGACGCCGACCGCGCCGTCCGCGATCCGCTTGACCAGGCCGCTGAGCACCTTGCCCGCGCCGATCTCGAAGAAGCGCGTGACGCCCTGACCCGCCATATAGGCGATCGATTCGCGCCAGCGCACCGTGCCTGTGACCTGCTCGACCAGACGACGGCGAATCTCGTTGGGATCGCTGATCGGCGCGGCCAGAACATTCGACACGACAGGCGCGGCCGGCGCCTTGATGGTGACCTTCGCCAGCGCCTCGGCCATGACATCGGCCGCCGGCTGCATCAGCTGGCAGTGGAACGGCGCGGAGACCGGCAGGAGCATCGCGCGCTTGGCCCCCTTGGCGCGGGCGATCTCGACGGCGCGATCCACCGCAGCCTTATTGCCGGACACCACCACCTGGCCACCGCCATTGTCGTTGGCAGCCTGGCAGACCTCGCCCTGGGCCGCCTCTTCCGCGACCGCGACCGCGGCGTCGTAGTCCATGCCGAGCAGCGCCGCCATGGCGCCCACACCAACAGGAACAGCCTTCTGCATGGCAAGTCCGCGCGTCCGCAGCAGGCGAGCAGTATCTGCGATGGTCAGACTGCCGGCGGCCGCCAGCGCTGAATATTCACCGAGCGAGTGGCCTGCGACGAACGCGGCGTCGCGTCCGACCGAGAAGCCCGCCTCGCTCTCCAGCACCCGCAAAGTCGCCATCGACACCGCCATCAGCGCCGGCTGGGCATTTTCGGTGAGCTGCAGGGTCTCGGCCGGGCCTTCCCAAATAATGGCGGTCAGCCTTTCGCCGAGGGCGGCGTCGACCTCGTCGAACACGGCGCGGGCCGCCGGAAACGCGTCCGCGAGCGCCTTGCCCATGCCGACGGCCTGGGACCCCTGCCCCGGAAAAGTGAATGCTGCCGTCATGGCCGCTCCCTGAACGTTCCAAAATCCCTGGAATTGAGTAACTTTGGCCGGAAAGACACTGGCCCGACCCGTGATGTCAAGCGCATGACGGGCGCATTTCGACCACTTTCCCTTGCCTCGGCTGCGAAAATCGGTATAAGGCCCGCCATCCGTGGATCCCGAGCCGGGAGCTGAACGGACGGTCCCAGCAAAATCGCTTTGCTTCATCTTGGGGAATTCCAACCTCCAAGACGTCCAGGCGACTTTGATGTGGCAGGGCCAGTCGGCCCGTCGTCCCGTGTTCCCGCCTTCTGAGCTGACGTCTGCGAGTCCTTTCCACAAGGTCTCGAAGGGCTTGACGCCGGGATTTGCGCCAACTTGGAAAGGACAGCCATGCCGCTTTACGAGCATGTTTTCCTCGCGCGTCAGGACGCGAGCACCCAGCAGGTGGAAGAACTGACGACTCAGATGACCGGTATCGTCGAGGGTCTCGGCGGTAAGGTCACGAAGACCGAGAATTGGGGCGTTCGCTCCCTCACCTACCGCATGAACAAGAACCGCAAGGCGCACTTCGTGCTGCTCAACATCGACGCGCCGTCCGCGGCGATCGCCGAGATCGAGCGCCAGGAGCGGATCAGCGAGGACGTCATCCGTTACCTCAGCGTCCGCGTCGAGGAGCTCGAGGAAGGCCCGTCGGCGATGATGCGCAAGGCCGATCGCGACCGTGAGCGCGACGACCGCGGCGGCGGCTTCCGTGGCGAGCGCGATGGCGGCGGCTTCCGTGGCGATCGCGGTGACCGTGGCGATCGTGGCCCGCGCCGTCCCCGTGACGAAGAAACTGCGGACGAGGAGTAAGATCAATGGCTGAAGCCGCCGCACGTCGCCCATTCTTCCGCCGCCGCAAGACCTGCCCGTTCTCGGGCCCGAACGCGCCGAAGATCGACTACAAGGATTCGAAGCTGCTCATGCGCTACGTCTCCGAGCGTGGCAAGATCGTGCCGAGCCGCATCACGGCGGTGTCCGCCAAGAAGCAGCGTGAGCTGGCCCGCGCCATCAAGCGCGCGCGCTTCCTCGGCCTGCTGCCCTACGTCATCCGCTAAACGCGGACCCCGAACCGGCGGCCTCGCGCCGCCGGTTCTGTTTCTCGAATTCTCATAAGGCTTCCGGGTCGTCCGGTTGCCGATGGTTGGGGCCTTGAGGCCTCTAACCGCTCGAAGGGAGCGGGACAGCTGATGATCGGAACGCTTCTCATCGCGCTCGCGGCAGGCGCTGCCTCCGCCGTCATGTTCGCCTCGACCGTGTCGGGCGTGATGCTGTCGCTCGTCCTCGCGCTGTTTGCTCCCGTTCCGCTGATGGTCGCCGGCATCGCCTGGGGCCGCCTCTGCGCAGCGATCGGCGGTCTCTTCGCAACGGCTTGCGTGCTGGCCGTGTTCAGCTTCTCGCGCGCCGAGATCTTTGCGATATCCGTCGCCCTTCCCGCCTGGTGGCTCGGCCATCTCGTCCTGCTCGGCCGGACCATGGCAGGCCCGTCCGGCCAGGACACCGTCGAATGGTATCCTCCCGGCAATATCCTGCTGTGGGTCGCCGTGATCGCCGGGCTGATCGTCGCGTTCGCCTTCGGTACGGACGTGTCGGCCACGAATCAATCCTTCAGGCGGCTGCTGGAGCGCGTGCTGGCCAGGACCGGCACGCCCGAGGGCGTCGACATTCCCCGTCTGCTCGAGTTGCTGGTCTTCATGGCGCCGCTGATGGTCGCGATGATCATGACCACCATCCTCACGCTCAACGTCGTGATCGCCGCCAAGATCACCGCGATCTCCGGCCGGCTGATGCGTCCGTGGCCGCGCCTGCGCGAGACCAAGCTGCCGCTGATGACCCTGCCGGCGCTGTTTGCCATCATCGCGTTCTGCTTCCCTGAGGGGCTGGTCGGCCTGCTGGCGCGGATCGCGGCTGCGGCGCTGCTGACGGCCTATGCGCTCACCGGCCTTGCGGTGCTGCATACACTGACCTTGCCGATGCGGACGCGCCCGCTGTGGCTCGGCCTCGCCTACGCGCTGATACCGACCTTCATCTGGCCGCTCCCCGTGCTGGCCATGGTCGCGCTCGGCCTCGCCGACGCCGCCTTCGACCTCCGCCACCGCTTCGGGCCGCGGCGGCCGCCGCCGTTGCCGGTGCCGTAAAACGTCAACCTCACACCAACCGCTTCCGAACATCTTGAAGGAGAACATCGATGGAAGTCATTCTGCTGGAACGTGTCGCCAAGCTCGGCCAGATGGGCGAGATCGTGAAGGTCAAGGACGGGTTCGCCCGTAACTTTCTCCTGAAGCGCAAGAAGGCGCTGCGGGCGACCGCCGAGAACAAGGCCAAGTACGAGGGCATGAAGGCCGAGCTCGAGGCCAACAACATCAAGGCCAAGGGCGAGGCGTCCAAGGTCGCCGAGAAGATCGACGGCCGCGACATCGTCATCATCCGCCAGGCCTCCGAATCCGGCCAGCTGTTCGGCTCGGTCTCGGTCCGCGACATCGTCGCCGCCCTCGCCGCTGACGGCATCACCGTCAGCCGTCCGCAGGTCTGGCTCGACGCGCCGATCAAGACCATCGGCCAGCAGAAGATCACGATCGCGATCCATCCGGAGGTCGAGACCTCGGTGACCGTGACGGTCGCCCGCAGCGCCGACGAGGCCGAGCGCATCAAGCGCGGCGAGGACATCTCGACCCGCCAGGAGGACCGTGACGCCGCCGCCGAGGCGATCGCCGCCGCCGGCGAGTTCTTCGATCCGGAGGCCCAGGAAGAGGCCGCCGGTGAACCGGCCGCGCAGTAAGCGCCCCGCAGCTAAAACGAAGCCCGGCTCATCGAGCCGGGCTTTTTCTTATGCTCATCGCGATGGCGACGACGGCACCGAAGGATCCGACGGCACCGACTGGGTCGTCGCCGGAGCCGGCGTCACCGGCGGCACCGGGTCGGCGCGCAGCGCCGGCGCCGCATCGCTGGATTTCGGCGTCTCGACCTTTGGCGGCTCGGATCGCGCAGAACTGTCGTCTCGCGCCGGTGCCGGCCTAGTCGCGCCCGTCGACTCGCTGCGCGGCTCATCGGCGGCCGCGCCCTCCTGGGCCGGCTTCTTACGCTTGCCGTGCTTGCCCTTCTTCCCGACCGCGCTGCTCTCGCCATCGGCCGGCTGCTCAGCGACCGGCGGCTTGGCCTCTGCTCCCGCCTCAGGCTTCGTCTCGGCCGGCTCGGACCGCTTCGAATGACGGCCGCGGCGGCGCGGCTCGCTTTGCCCAGCGCCATCGGCCTCAGGCTTGGCCTCGGTGGGCTCGGTCGCGGCGCGCGCCCGGCGCTCGGAGCGCGTCTCCTTGCCGTCCTTGTTACCGTCCTTGCCCGAATGACCCATGTAGCGGGCGTCGGCGGCGCCATTGGAGATCAGGTAGTTGGCGAGCACGCCGGCCATCTCGGGGCTGGTCGTATAATGCTGCCGCAGGAAACCGGGCAGCGATCCCGCGGACACGGTCTTGGCCAGACCGCGCGGGGACTTGTGGCAGACCACGCAGGTCCCGTTGAAGATCTGCGCCGGCGTCTTGCCGGCATCGAGATTTTCCTGCGCCATGGCTGCGCCGGCCGAGCCGATGCAGAACGCCACCACCACCGTCGCCAAATTGAGCGCTCGGCCCACCATCCTCATTCTCCAGCTATGGTTTTGCCCGCACGGTGCCATCCGCGACGGCAGTTGCCGTGCTTCCCCTCGCCATCGGGCGAGCGCGACGCCAGCATGAGCGGCCGCTCTCGTCGACTGCGATCCTCCAAGACCTGATCCGACCAAGACCGGCCGGACACCGGCTAAGCACCGGCGGCCGCCGCCTTTTTAGCGGATCGGACCACGAATGAAAGCGCACAGATGTTCCAGCGCACAGATCTCCAGACTTCGATGTGGATCGGGAATAACAGCCTTGTGTCCACTCCAATGGCACGAGATATGCCTCCTAACTAACATACGTAAGGTTTGCATGGGAACTTATCGGTTCTCGATGCGTCGAGTGCGACAGCCGGGCAAGTCAGCATCTCACGGGGGTAGCTCGTTGGGTGATGGGAATGGACCGTTTGCTGCGTCGTCTGTTGACTAGTTTCATTTGCCGCGGGTCGATCAGCTTCACGACCGCCGACGGCGTCACATTCAGCTGCGGGGATGGAACCGGTGTCCCCGTCGCGGCGCGCTTCACGACCCGGACGGCCGAGCGCCGCCTGCTGACCAATCCCGAACTGGCGCTCGGGGAAACCTATATGGACGGCACCTTCGTCCTTGAGCGGGGATCGATCGCCGACCTGCTCTCGATCATCATGAGCCAGCCGGCCGTGATGCCGGACTGGGCCAAGCCGCAATGGTGGCTGCGCTACCTGATCAGACCGCTGCGCCAGCTCAACATCAGGGCACGATCGCGAAAAAACGTTGCGCACCATTATGACTTGGACGGGCGGCTCTATTCCCTGTTCCTCGATGCCGACAAGCAATATTCCTGCGCTTATTTCAACACGCCGGACACCACGCTCGACGATGCCCAGCTCGCCAAAAAGCGACACCTCGCGGCCAAGCTGCTGATCGATCCGGACGACCGCGTCCTCGACATCGGCTGCGGTTGGGGCGGGCTGGGTTTGTATCTTGCGGAAATGACCCGCGCCGATGTCACCGGCGTGACGCTGTCGACCGAGCAGCTGCAGGTCGCCAATGCCCGCGCGGCGGAACGAAACCTCTCCGCCTCCGCCCGCTTCCTGCTGCAGGACTACCGCGACGTTCCCGGCACATTCGACCGCATCGTCTCGGTCGGCATGTTCGAGCATGTCGGCGCCGCCTTCTACGACACTTTCTTCCGCCGCTGCGCAGAACTGCTCGCAGACGACGGCGTGATGGTGCTGCATTCGATCGGCCGGTCCGAAGGTCCGGACTCGACCAATCCGTGGATCGCCAAATACATCTTTCCCGGCGGCTACATCCCGGCTTTGTCGGAGGTGCTGCCGGCGATCGAGCGCGCCGGCCTTCTGGTCTGCGACATCGAGATCCTCAGGCTGCACTACGCGGAGACGCTGAAGGCCTGGCGCGAGCGCTTCATGGCCCGCCGCGAGGAAGCCGTGCAGCTCTATGACGAGCGCTTCGCCCGCATGTGGGAGTTCTATCTGGCGGCCGCCGAGATGGCATTCCGCAAGCAGAACATGATGAACTTCCAGATCCAGCTGACTAAACGCCAGGGCGTCGTGCCGATGACCCGCGACTACATCCACCGCGAGGAGGCGCGCCTGCGCGCGCTGGAGCGCGGCGCTCGCCCGGCGCTGCGCATGGCCGGGGAGTAGGAATGGGCGCATTGACGCAGCTGTCGCAGTTCGCCGTCCCGCAGTAACATGAGGCTCCAGCCAATGGTGGCGACGGGAGCTGCCTCCATCGCCACAGCCGTCGTCCCGGCGAAAGCCGGGACCCATAACCACCTGCGGCAGTTGAGGGACCGTGTTCGATCGGCATCCCGCTCCATCACATCTCCCTGAGATTATGGGTCCTGGGTCGGCGCAGCGACGCCGCTGACGCGGCCTCGCTGCTTGCCCGGGACGACAGCGGGATCTGGAGCCGTGATCTCGCGCATGATGTCGAGCGCTTGCGCTCAATTCTCGCCCGAGTTCAATTCCAAGATGCTCATCTTGCAGACAACATCTCCAGCACGAACTTCCACTCATCCGTCTCAAATTTTCAAACAAAACGTCCGGTCTGTGAACTGGCTCACAGACCCCGGGGAAGCCCGGCCGTAGTCTCCCGGCATGATCGAGAGCCCGACCCAAGCCATGCTGGAACCGCAGACCGACTTCAGCACCGATTACGCGCTGATTGCCGCCGGTGTGTGCGCCTCCCTGCTCGCGCTGCTGTATCTGCTGCTGGTCTGACAGCGCACGCGGATCTGACGGCAGCCCCCACCCGGTTTCATGCACCGGGCGCGGAACACGTGTCGGGAGATTCCGGTGGTGCGCAAGGCACCTCCCTCCGTGATTGCACCGGGGTTCAGCTCTACCGGGCCCAGCGCTGAGTTCACTCGATTGCGTCAAGCACGGCATCTGGCGAGTCCGGATTCATCCACCAGATTTACCTGACGGTGAATAGCCGTCACGTTTCGCTTCCGCTTCGTACGCGACTGGCGCTTTATCCCCTCCCCTGCAAAGCTGCTAAACACGCATCCATGGCATTGACCGATTCGAACGTACTCAAGCTGGCTCCTACGGACGCCGCGACGCCGACCTATCGCAGCGCGCCTCACAACATCGAGGCGGAGCAGGGTCTGCTCGGCGCGATCCTCGTGAACAACGACGCGTTCTATCGCGTCTCCGATTTCCTCGAGCCGAAGCATTTCTTCGAGCCGCTGCATCAGACAATCTATGAGACCGCGTCCAGTCTGATCCGCATGGGCAAGATCGCGACGCCCGTGACGTTGAAGACGTTCCTGCCGGCGGACGTCGACCTCGGCGGCATGACCGTGGGCCAGTATCTGGCGCGCCTCGCCGCCGAGGCGACGACAATCATCAACGCCCAGGACTATGGCCGCACCATCTATGACCTGTCGCTGCGCCGCGACCTGATCGGCATCGGCGAGGACATGGTCAACGTCGCCTATGACGCGCCGGTCGACTTCGCGCCGCGCAACCAGATCGAGGACGCCGAGCGCCGGCTGTACGAGCTCGCCGAGTCCGGCCGCTATGACGGCGGGTTCCAGAAATTCTCGCAGGCGCTGACCACCGCGCTCGACATGGCCGCCAAGGCGTTCCAGCGCGACGGTAAGCTGTCGGGCATCTCGACGGGTCTGCGCGACCTCGACGCGAAGATGGGCGGCCTGCAACACTCCGACTTGATCATCCTCGCCGGCCGTCCCGGCATGGGCAAGACCTCGCTCGCCACCAACATCGCCTACAATGTCGCCCAGGCCTATGTTCCGGAACTCCAGCCCGACGGCACCTACCGCGCCGCGCAGGGCGGCGTGGTCGGGTTCTTCTCGTGCGAAATGAGCGGCGAACAGCTCGCCACCCGTATCATCGCCGAGCGCTCGGGCGTTCCCTCCAGCATGATCCGCCGCGGCGGCATCACCGAAGCCGATTTCGAGAAGCTGCGCGAATGCTCGATCGAGCTGCAGTCGCTGCCATTCTATGTCGACGAAACCGGCGGCATCTCGATCGCGCAGGTGATGGCGCGCGCCCGCCGGCTGAAGCGCCAGAAGGGGCTCGACCTGCTGGTGATCGACTACATCCAGCTGCTGTCGGGTTCGGGCAAGCGCGGCAACGACAACCGCGTGCAGGAGATCACCGAGATCACCACCAGCCTGAAGGCGCTGGCCAAGGAGCTCAGCGTTCCCATCATCGCGCTGTCGCAGCTGTCGCGCCAGGTCGAAAACCGCGAGGACAAGCGGCCGCAGCTGTCGGACCTGCGCGAATCCGGCTCGATCGAGCAGGACGCCGACGTCGTGCTGTTCGTGTATCGCGGCGAATACTACCTCGCCGCCAAGGAGCCGCGCCCCGGCACCGAGGAGCACCAGAAATGGCAGATGGAAATGGATCTGGCGCTGGGCAAGGCCGAGGTGATCATCGGCAAGCAGCGTCACGGTCCGACCGGCACGGTCGAGCTGCACTTCGACGCCTCGGTCACCCGGTTCGGCGATCTCGCGCATGACGGCCTGCCGCCGCAGAATCACGACTATTGACCGTGTGCTGTTGAACCGGGACGCCGCGGCGCGTAAAAGCGCCGCATGAGTGTTCCCGAACAGAAGCCCGCCGAGTCTTCCGTCTCGGCGGCCGATGATGCGATCCCGGCCAGCGCCACCGGCGTGCTGACGATCGATCTCGACGCGCTCGCCGCCAATTGGCGCAAGCTGGAAAAGACCGCGGTGCCAGCCGAATGCGCCGGCGTGATCAAGGCCGATGCCTATGGCTGCGGCATTCCGCAGGTGGCGCGCACGCTCGCCGCCGCCGGCTGCAAGACCTTCTTCGTGGCGACGCTCGGCGAGGCCAAGGTCGCCCGCAGCGCCCTGCCCGACTCCGCCGCGCTGTACGTGCTCGACGGCTTCTTCCAGAACACCGGCGACGATTACGCCGCGATCAACTGCCGCCCTGTCATCGGCGATCTCAACGAGCTCGCCGAGTGGGACATGTTCTGCCGCCGCACCGGCTGGAAGGGCGGCGCCGCCATCCATGTCGACACCGGCATGAACCGGCTCGGCCTCACGCCGATCGATGCGCAGGGCATGATCCCGCGCATCCAGAGCGGCGATCACGGCATCACCTTGGTGATGAGCCATCTGGCGTCGGCCGAGCAGGTCAACAGCCCATCGAACGCGCGCCAGCTCGCGACCTTCCGCGAGGTCGCCAGCGTCTTCACCGGCGTGCCGGCCGCGCTCGCCGCCTCCTCCGGCATTTTCCTCGGCGCCTCCTTCCAGTTCGACATGGTCCGTCCGGGCGCCGCGCTCTACGGCGTCAACCCGACGCCGGAGGCTGACAACCCGATGCAGCCGGTCGCCGAGATCAAGGCCCGCATCGTGCAACTGCGCGACCTCGCGCGCGGCGATGCCGTCGGCTATGGCGGTACCTGGACCGCGCGCCGGCCGACCAGGATCGCGATCCTCTCCGCCGGCTATGCCGACGGCTATTTCCGCGCCGCCTCCTCCAACGACGGCACGCGCGGCGCCGACGTCGTCATCGCCGGCCAGCGCTGTCCGATCGCCGGCCGCATCTCGATGGACCTGATCGCGGTCGACGTCACCGACCTGCCACCGAAAGCCGCCCGCCGCGGCCACTTCGCCACGCTGCTCGGCGAAGGCATCACCGTCGACGAGCTTGCGCATCATTTCGGCAGCATCGGCTACGAGGTCCTGACCAATCTCGGCCACCGCTATCACCGCATCTACAAGGGCGGCGCGGCGATCGCGGAGGGCTGAGCGGCTGCAACGACCACCGAATTCGATGGCACACGCCGCTGTATCCACATCGTCATGGCGAGCGTAGCGAAGCAATCCAGAGTCCCCCACACCACCCTGGATTGCTTCGCTGCGCTCGCAATGACGGGCTGATAGACATGGGCACAAACTTGCAGCAACGCTTGCCGCCGTAGCCCCGATGGGCGCAGCGACATCCGGGATCACACGCGCCGTGTCGGAGACCCCGCATGTCGCCGCGTTCATTCGGGCTACGCACCGATCGCGTTGCTCTGCGCTTGCGAGCCCGATGATCGGCCGCCAACCTCCGCTGACATCGCCCGGCTTGACCGCGCGCGATCCAGTATTCCAGAGACGGTTGTGAGTCCTCGATAGGCCGCGGCGTACTGGATCCCCGCTTTCGCGGGGATGACGACCGGGTGAGAGGTGCGACCATTCGGTCTCATGGGCGGACACGCCTCATCATCCTCGCGCGCGGTTTGCGCCGAGGCATCCATTTTATCTTCACCCTCCAAATGAAC
>NZ_CAFI01000094.1 GCF_000239775.1 Bradyrhizobium sp. ORS 375 | reverse complement strand
GGATGACGCGGCCGCCGATGCGGCCGTCGAACGAGGCGGTCGGGCTGTAGGCGCGCGCCGGATAGCCGGCGAAAGTGAACTTGAAGTACTGTCCCGGCAGATAGCTGATGCTCTTCTCCGGCGCGATCATCAGCTCCATGATGTCGGGCGCGACCTCGCGCAAGCCCACCAGTCGCGCCTTGCTGATGTCGATCTCGGGCACATCCTCCACGTCGACGTCGAGGTCCGACACGACGCGCGCCTGGCACGCATAGATCATGCCCTGCGTATGCGTCTCGCCGCACACCGTCTGGCCCTTGGCGACATGAACCATGCAGGTGCCGCAGGTCCCGGCGCGGCAGTCGAACGGAATCTCGACGCCGTTGGCGAGCGCGCCGTCGAGCAGCACGTCACCCGCGCGGACGCGGAACTGGCGGCCTTTGACGGTGACGGTCCTGAAGTTCGACATGGTTTACTCCTCGATCGAATACGCTGTGACGGTGGGGAAGATCGTGCCGCGGATCAGGTGCCGGGTGAGACGCGGATCAGGTTCTTGTTGGCCGTGCTCTCGAACCGGCTCGACCAGTAGTTCGACGCCATCACCGGCCGCTTCAGCCAGCTCACCTTCGGGGTACGCAGCACCAGGAACCAGAAGAAGAACGGCGTCGTGACGAGATGCGAGACCAGCGGAAACCAGTCCGGCAGCAGCGACGCCGGGCCGGGCAGGCGATACCAGTAGTAGGTGCTGATCGCGGCGGCGGCGAAGATGCGGTGCATCTTCGTGCGTTGGGCCGGCTTGTAGCGCAGCACGTGCTCGCCGATCTTGAAGATGGCGTAGCTGATGATCGCAGCGATGAACGGCCAGGCATAGGCGGTGATGATCTCGGCCTGGCCGACCTGCTCCGGCGGATAATCCGGCACCTGAAACCAGCCCCAGACGAAGCCGGGAAAGCTGCCGATCAGGAAGTTGCCGAGGAACTGCTGCACCTTCGTCGGCACGCCTGCCGTCGGCGTCAGCTCCGGCGTCGAGTCGGGGCAGGGGTTGCTGCAGGCCTCGCAGATGTTGCAGCGGGCGTTCTTGAACGTCAGCGCCGGGTTGGTGCCGTAGAGCCGCTCGACCGGATGGATCGGGCACAGCGAGGTGCACCAGCCCGAGCGCATCTCGAACACCGAGCCCATCGCGAACGCCATGAACGCGGCCGACAGCAGCATCAGCGCGGTCAGCGGCCCGTCGACATTCAGCCCGATGCGCCGCATCGGCACGACGATGAACAGCAGGGTCACACCGATCACCGCCAGCGTCGCCGCGCCCCATTCGGGCATCCGGATGTTCTGCGAGATGCCCATCTTGTTGGGCAGGAGATGAAAGGTCGCCATCGGGCAGATGTTGCGCCACAGGCCCGGCGAGATCGTCACCAGCGCCGGCGCGATCGGAATCAGGAGATTCCACATCAGGGCGATGCCGAGCGGCGGGAAGAACAGCAACAGGTTCACCAGGAGAACGCCGACGACCAGCATGACGGTCTGCATCGTCAGCCAGAATCGCCGCTCGGCGCGCCCGGTGCTGCGGCTGCCGGGCTGTGCGGCGGGCTGATACCTTGCAGGTGCCACCTTCACCGCGACGTGCGCCAGCGGGCGAGCCTCTCCATATTGCGAAGCGTAATCGTATCGGGACGAACGTTGAGCGCTGTTGTTTGGCATTGCTTTCCAGGACGCGAGTTGTTCTTCACGATCGCGCCGACGTCACGGTGACAGGCGCGGAGTTGTTAGTCCCGCGATCCCTGTGACTTCGTGTCGCAGCGCATGCTGTGACGCAGAATCTGACGGCGAGATGTGGCGCTTTTTGACGGCCAATATGGACGTCCCTGGGCCATGCTGCGGTCGGCCTGCGGCCGTTTGATCTGGATCAAATCGAGGAACATCAAGCAGTTGATCAGGATCTCTGGTGGATTTTCGAAGTCGTTTGATCTGGATCAATGACGGCCTCGGCCGTGACGCATCGCGGGCGCGATTGAGGCGCGAGCGCGTAGCCCGGATGAGCGGAAGCTGAGCCGGAAGGGCGAAGGCGAACGCGATATCCGGGTTCTCACGCGCTCTCGCTGGTGAACCCGGAAGTCGCTGACGCCGAGGATGCAACCCGGCCTCTCCCCGCACCCGGGGAGAGGCTGACGGCGTGCGGGGCGGCTAGACTGCTCGACGGGCAAATCAGGGCGCCCGCCAAAAATCCTGTCCAGCCCTCGGGCGAAAAATAAACCTCTTGTCAATTTCGTAAAATCAGCATTACTCTCCGCTCGTTCCGTTGCGTCGGAGGGGACGCATCGCGGTCGTCATGGACGTCGGCAGCGGAATGCGATGGGCGTGGGTCGTTGCAGCGTGATCAATCGCGCGGACGAACGACGATGCACGCACGGTCAAGTCGCGCGGTCCTGGCACCCCGATGCTGGTGTCCAGCGCAATGCGCGCAAGCGCATTGTCGCGATACGGTGGCCAAAAGCCGGTGCACCGGGGAGAACGCGAAGCAGCCGTGAAAACCATCGCGCGGGGAAGGCCGGGCGTCTCCGGCCA